>DASYRN010000127.1:0-12887 GCA_036004365.1 Binatia bacterium | reverse complement strand
CCATCGTTAGGAATCCTTGGGACGCAAGCGATCGGAATGCGGGAGCTTTTCAGGCCCGTCTAACGGAATCTCTTCGCCTTCGTTTTTCTCGGAGCGCTCCATTTCTCTCCTAGTCAATTGTTCGAGGCGTTTGATCGCTCTGACCGTGCATCGGCAACAAGCCAGGTTCGAAACGGACACTTCCCTACACATCTTGCACTTTGGGTGTCCACAGAAGCGACATTTTGGATCGAGCTGTTCCATAAAACGTTGAGCATCTGAATTAAATGCAAGGTCGGTGCCATGAATCGCATCGATCGAAGCTACTTTCCCATGAGCTTCTTTATTCGTTCAATCACCTCGGGCGGCTGGGACATAACTTCTCTTGCTAAGGTCGCCATCTCCTCGCCACCGCTCGGATCTATATCGAGCCTTTTCTTCTTGGCCTCAGCCAAAAACGCAGGGTCTTTTGTGGTCTTGATGAAGAGGTCTCCCGCCACCGTCCCGACAACAATCGTCACGGTTTTCCCCTGATAGTAGGGAGCTTGGGCCTGAATGGCGGGGTTCCAGACTAGGAGAAAGAAGGTCGCTAACGTCGCCTTTCTCATATTGACCTCCCTAGTAGCGACGAAAATCGGCGCGCTTAACGGCTAAGAATCTATTCAGGCACCTTAGTGACTTCGGAGTCGCCCTAGCCTCGAGGAGGCTGGTAGCTTACGGATTTTTTTGCCGCTGCATCAATTTCATCGGGCGTCAGCAGAACTGTGGTCGATACATGAGCGCCGCCCGATGCATTGATGGCCAGGCTCACCGCCGCAATGCTCACCACGTCCGGAACGTCGACGATCGCGAAGGCATCGGCATCTCCAAACATGTAGTAAAAGCATTCCAATTTGCCGCCAATGCCTTCGATGGTCTTTTTTACCGCCGCGCGCCGAGCGGAGCCACCCGATTTCATCAGCCCTTTCGTGCCCTCAACGGTGTATGACGCCTTCAACATATACTTAGCCATCTTAAACCTCCTTTCGCTGCTTTTGTGGAACCATCTATTTTTCCAACTTCATTCGCCCGGGTGATGCACTGTCGGCACGAACCTAAGCCATCCAAGGATCGGAGTCAAATTATTTCCTGACTCCTTTTTATTCCTTCCCTTGACCCGGTTTGCTAAATTGAACTATTTTGAAGCAGTTTCCCGGCCCTACGGGCGAGAAGCAAGTCGATAGTGATTGAGGAGGTTTAGCATGCCGCGAGTAGCGCTGGATCTAAACGAGGCTGAGGATTGTCGGAAGGTCAAGGGGCAGTGGCGCGTTGGCCCTGGATTGGTCCCAGGCGAGCCGAATCAAGGCCTCACCGCCGAGCGGTTGAATAGTCCTGCGCGTCTGCCGGACTATGACGATTCCAGTTGGGAGGTGTGCAACAACATCCGAAAGAGCCGCTCCGTAGGTTTTACTTTTGCCTGGTATCGTATCGCCGTCGAGCTGCCGGAGCAGGCGGACGGAGTCGCGTTGGCCGGCTCTCGTGTTTGGTTTGAGACAAACGTCGATAATTACGGGGAGATCTGGGTCGATGGCAAGCTCGACCGGGCCACGGGCACCATCGTCGGCATCAACGCTCAGCACCGGGTGGAGGTAAGCGGCAGCGCTGTCCCGGGTGCTAGGCATGTCATCGCCTGCTTGGTGGCGAATGGCCCGTTGGCCGAACCTCGCGGCGGCGTCTTCATGCGCTACGCAACCCTAGCCTTTGAGTCCTCGGGCTAGAAGACCGCTGATCCAACCTTTCCTGGTCATAGATTGACATCGACCCATACACAATGATGGTCGGACGCCTGGCTCCGCTCATCGACCACAGTGTCAAAAGGCTGCCATTTGGTTGACCGATAACCGCGCCGCTCGACCCCGACGGTCTGGACCTTCTGCTGTAGAGACTGCGAAAGCAGCAAATAATCGAGCTTGTTCGACTTAGAGCCGGTCAGATAGGTTCCCGGGAAAGTGTCTCTCTCAGGATAGGCTTCCATCGCCATCGCGTCTTTGAGCTGCGGATGATCCAGCAGAGCAGCTAGATTGCCGCGCTCACGTGGTTCGTTAAGGTCGCCGGCCACGATCACATTCGGCGTCACACTCAAAATTTTATTCACGAGCTTGCCAACCTCCGCGGACTGCTCCTTTCTCCGCTTGCCTGTCCTATCCGAACCTTGACTTGAAAAGTGATTGGCGAAGATAACCAACTGTTGGCCATTGGCGATCTCGAACAAAAACTGCGCGCAGTCGCGCGGAAACATCGGGTTATTTGCGTTGTTGCGCAGCTCTACGTGAGACTTCATGGCCAGGACCGGCACCCGCGAGAGAAGGCCGACGTCAATGCCGCGAGGGTCGTTCCCGTCCATCAAAAGAACTTGACGATACGGCGGGCGGCCGAGCTGGTTCAGCTCTGCGACCAAGACATCATCATGAAATCTCTGAAGGGTGATACGGTCCTCGATCTCGATCAGGATCTGGATATCAGCGGAGACCTCGGCGATCACGCGAGCCGTATTTTTAATGGCTCGGTCGTCAATGGCATCGCGAACCAATTCAACCCAACCGAGGAAATCTTCCGACCCGCCCGCTTTCCATGTCCGTGTTCCATTTTGGTGCTGCTGCCAGAGTTTGCCGCGGATTTCGCGCAGAATAAGCTCGTCATGCTCAGCGGTACGGTCGGTGAGCTTGTATTTATCGACAAGGATTTCGATTTGCTGCTTGACTGCGTCGGTGAAAATCGGTTCTTTCAATAACCTGTTGAGTTGATGGTAGTCGTCGAGTATCGGCTGGCCAATCTCAAGTTCGGATTGGTTCATCGCGACCGGCCGGCTGAATAGATTTTCCGCGTTGAAAGTCGCAATTCGCATGTCCCTTCCTCTCTGTTCCTACACTTTCAGTGTAACTTCAGCGATACGAATTTTGCTTACATGGCTCAAAGAAATGGCCGCGGCCACGTTAAGACAAAAAAACCCGGCCGGGAAGACCCCAGTCCGGGCTCATGTAAAACGAATCAAAGTTGTGGCGGGATCGAAAAACCCAGCCTTATCGGCTGCGCCAGAATGATCGCAGAGTTTAAGTCATTTATTTAGTCGACTTAGTCCACAGCTTGCCTTTGGTATCGACGAATCTATTGTGAGATTTTCCTTCCAAGGATGCCCGCTCGATCTTGCCTTCAGCCCAAAGCTTCTCTGCCAATTCTTCCACAGTGATAATTCCTCTCTCGATCAGCATTTTTGCCAGAATCCTTCCAAGGGGGTCCGGCCTGCCCAGGATAGATTTCATCAGCTTCTCAAGGTTAACGAGATCTTCTTTGGGTAGGGGCTGCATGGCAGGGACCTCCTGAAGGAATAGGCGTCCTATATCCCCATCGGGGAAACGAAGTCAAGTTAAGTTTCACGAGCACTATCCTAATGTGAAGTCTTAAGAACTTCCCCAACCTATCTTGCGCGCCGCCTGCGTCGCGTAGTAAGTCTTAATAACTCACTCGGCTTGTGTTGTACGACCCCTCGCGTAGCACCATCCGTCTCCACGTCACGAGGACCCAAGCCCGAGCGGATAGCTATGTCATCGAGTTGCCCATAGAAGAGTTGCCGAGCGATCGCGCGTGATGCACCAGCACCCGCTTATGGTTCCGAACAGTGATGAAGAGAACCGCTACTCTTGGAGGTCGGCTTCTGGAGTCAGTGGCAAGATGTATACGCCAAGGAACACTCCCCTGCCTCAGGTGATGGAAGAGGAAGGCCCGGGACAATCGGAAGAGGCTAAGAAAAAGGAGATCAAGAAGGTTGAATGACACTTACCGTGGGCAGCCATTGATTTCACTGCGGGTAGAGTATGGGCCCAAGGAAAACAGCAACCAGTGGCCCGCGGCATGCCAGATCTCTGTTACCGGAGTGTCCTATTTTGGAATTCTAAAGAACTTCCAGGACTATTGCGGAGCATCTGGCTAAGTGATAAGCCTCACCCATATTCACGTGTGTTGCCCCTCATGGTCCGGTTACGGTTGGGACTGGGGCGAAGAGTCCAGCAAGCCTGGAGACTCTGATTAAACAGGGAGTCTTTAGTCAATGATCGAACAAGCGACCCACCTGGACAAAATCGCTACCGAACGGGAACGGGGACGGAAAGCGTTGCGCGACAGCGAACAACGTTTTCGTTTGATGGTGGAAGGTGTAAAGGACTACGCGATTTTCATGTTGGATCCCCTGGGAATTGTCGTCAGTTGGAACGCCGGAGCCGAGCGTATCAAGGGTTACCGCGAGGAGGAGATACTAGGCAAACACTGGTCGCGGTTTTATCTTCCTGAAGACATTGCTCAAGGCAAACCGGAAGAAGCATTAACGTTGGCTGCAGGCACAGGCACGGTCGAACAGGAAGGCTGGCGCTTGCGCAAAGATGGGAGCCGATTTTGGGCCGATATCGTTATCACCGCGATTCGAAATGAAGAAGGAAAACTGATGGGCTTCTCTAAACTGACGCGGGACTTGAGCGACCGGAAGCAGGCGGAAGGGGAGCTGCGGGAGGCTAAAAAGAGAGTCGAGATGGTTCTCGACAGCATAACCGACAGGTTCTTTGGTTTAGACAACGAATGGCGATTTACGTATTTCAACAAGCACGCTGAAGAGCAACTTAAGGCTCTCGGGAAGAACCCTGCTACCCTCATCGGAAAAGTATTGTGGGAGGAGTTCCCAAACCCGCCTGTCGAGGAAGCGTTCCGTCGCGCAATGCGTGAACGGGCGGTGATCACGCATGAACATTATTATCCTCCACTGCGAGAGTGGGTGGAGAATCGAATCTACCCGAGCCCCGACGGCGGCCTGGCGGTATTCCAGAGATACGTCACCGAGCGCAAGCGAGCCGAAGAGGAACTGCGCCGTAGCGAAGCTTACCTGGCGGAAGGGCAAAGACTGAGCCACACCGGTAGTTGGGCGTGGAATGTTTCTTCCGGAAATCTTTTCTGGTCACACGAACATTTTCGGATCTTTGACTTGGAGCCTGAGAAAGTAAAGCCGTCTTATGAGCTGTTTCTTGAAATGGTTCACCCGGAGGATCGGCCCTCTGTGAAGCAGGGTTTTGAAGCGGCGGTTCACGAAAAAAGCGATTTTGAAGACAGCTATCGAATCGTTCTTCCGGACGGTTCGATAAAGGACATCCACAGCTTGGCGCACCCTGTTTTCAATAATTCCGGCGAACTCATCGAGTACGTGGGCACGGTCATAGACATGACTGAGCGGCACCAGACAAGAGCCGCACTGGAGCAAGCCTTTGAAGAGATCAAGATACTAAAAGACCGTCTCTACCATGAGAACGTGGCACTGAGAGAAGAAATCGACCGTACATGGATGTTTGAGGAAATTGTCGGCTCATCGGCGGCCATACGGGCCGTGCTTTCACGCGTCGCCAAGGTTGCTCCCCAGGATTCCACGGTTCTTATCGCGGGGGAGACGGGTACCGGAAAGGAGCTTATCGCCCGTGCCATCCACAAGCGCTCAAAACGCGCTACTCGCCCGTTCGTCGCCTTTAACTGTGCCGGTATCCCATCCTCCTTGATTGCTTCGGAGCTATTTGGGCACGAAAAAGGAGCCTTCACGGGAGCCCAGCAGCGCCGCCTCGGTCGGTTTGAATTGGCTGAGGGCGGTACGATTTTCCTGGACGAAATTGGCGAGCTGCCTGCCGAAACTCAGATTGCCTTATTGCGCGTCATTCAGGAACGGGAGTTTGAACGAGTCGGCGGCAGCCACCCCATCGCAACCAATGTCCGAGTCATCGCTGCCAGCAACCGCGACCTGCAGGATGCCATCGCCGCGGGCACGTTCCGGCTGGACCTATTCCATCGGCTGAACGTATTCCCGATAGAGGTGCCCCCTCTGCGCGAGCGCAAGGAGGACATCCCCATGCTCCTCGACTACTTCATTAAACGTTACGCCGGCAAGGCTGGTAAGAGGATACAGGGCATGGAAAAGAAAACGCTAGAACTGTTCAAGTCTTATCATTGGCCAGGTAATATTCGAGAGCTGCAAAATGTGATCGAGAGGTCGATAATCGTATGCGAGAGCGAGATCTTTTCGGTTGACGAAAGCTGGCTATCAAAGGTATCGCTTCAGCCACACCGACCTTCATCCAATCTTTCGGACAGGCTGCTTGAGCAGGAAAAGAAAATCATCGAGTCTGCACTGACCGAAACCAAGGGCCGAATCGCAGGTCCTTCGGGGGCAGCCGCCAGGCTGGGAATACCCTCGTCCACACTCGAGTCAAAGATCAAGCTGCTCAGAATCAAGAAGTATAGTTTCAAGCCTGTCTAGTACGCTCACGCTTCAGCTTCTCGCGAGAATCCGCAAAAGTCCTCCCGCCGGGCCTGACAGAGGCCACGTCGACCGGAAAGTTGTCACCCCAGTCCGTGAAGTTCCAACCGCGCACACGTTCGCTCTGTCGCGCTCAAAATTCTCGGTATATTTTGATAGGCAGTTTCACTGATCGTGATTGGAGATCGTGATGTTGTGCTTGTCGAAATACAGCAATAGCTATGCCAGCAGGAGGAAACTTGCCCTTGTCAACGCCTCTTGAAGACGATCGGTCCGATGAACGACTCGGAGCTGGACTTCGTATCGTCCGAATCGATCGAGAGCGAGAGGGCAGTAGCGTCCTCCGGCGCCTGGCCATAGATCCTCCGGAAGTCTTCGACGACGTTGCGCCGCTCGGTGATCCGCTTGCCGAGCCGGTTGGGGCCGGAGCGGAGGACGATATAGGTCACCGTGGGAGTCTTCTCGCTCTTGCAGATCGTGCCAACCGGCGCCGTCGAATCCCAGATGTAGCCGATGATGCGCGAGCGCACCGCCTCCGGGAAGCGCAGCCAGGCGACGTAAACCTGCGCAGCCTCGTCGTCGGTGGACTTCTGACAGGCATAGCCGCCGTTAGGAAGTGTAGTGACCTTCCAGCTCCACTCGAGGACCGGCGTCTCGTTAAGATTGAGTAAGCCTCTAAGGTCGCGACTGATCGTCGAGCTGTCTCCGTTGCTCCTCAAGTGCAGAACCGGCTGACCGTTGTCTGCAACAATCTCGAAGTCGTACACGCCACCGCCCCAGGTCTGCCCCTTCCACTCACCCGGGATGCCGCGCGTACCGAGCGGATACGAGCGCCAGTCTTCGACAACCACGCGATCATTGGCCCACGCGGCGGCGACAAAGACGAAAACGATGGCGAGGAGCGCACGAGTCGATTTCATGTATTTGCCCGCGCAGAGTCCTCAAAGCTTCTTATGGGAGGGTCTTGGGTTCCCGGTTACGTTTTCTAAGAGGGAGCAACAACTATGCCGTGTAGCAAAGACTGGAAAACTGGAATGATGGAAGAATGGAGTGATGTATTCGCCCCGCCGTTCCTCGCGAGAATCCGCAAATTTGCGATAGCTCGCAATCCTTCGTTGCGGTTTGTCCTTTTTTTTCAATAGTCTCCGATTGGCCCCTTACTTGCTCTCCTGAAATTCTCGCATGACCCTGCCCCGTTGTAAATAGAAAACCATCCACGGCAAAGGGGCGCGCAAGTTTCGTCCTCCGGGAACTCTCGGAGGAAGCTTCCTCCCGTGCAGCCGCGCTCGCGCCGCGCGCATGAGGCTGCTCGCTGGGCCGGTGAGCTGGGCCGTTTCGACGTGTACAATGAAGCGGTCTTCCAGGCTTTCTTCGAGCGAGGCGAAAACATCGGCGAAGTGGATGTGCTCGTCGGCCTCGCACACGAGCTAAGCTTGGACGGCGACGCGCTGCGCGTTGCTCTAGAGCGGCGCGACTATGAGCCCGCCGTGTTGAAGGATGAACGTGAGGCCAAAAGTTTGGCAATCGGGAGCGTGCCGACTTTCGTCGCGGGCAGAGCGGCGATGCTCTCTGGAGTGCAACCTGTAGAGAATCTCAAGGAGCTGATCGCGTGCGTGCGTGAAAAGCAGCCCTTGTCGCACTGATCGAGAACGGGGCCCCGTCGAGCGACGAGGGCTCGCTCGGCGCGACCGTTAATTCATAAGGGAGGACAAGCATGGAATATCGCCGGTTTGGTTCTACCCGGCGCAAAGTCGCGGTGATCGGGCAAGGGACTTGGTACATCGACAGAGGTGATCGCCGCTCCGCGATCGCTGCGTTGCGCCGCGGCCTCGATCTCGGAATGAACCACATCGACACCGCCGAGATGTACGGTGGCGCCGAAGAAATGGTCGGCGAGGTGATCGCCGGGCGACGCGATGAGGTCTTTGTGGTTTCGAAAGTCCTTCCCCAGAATGCCTCTCGGCGCGGCACGATCGTGGCCTGCGAGAAGTCGCTCGCTCGTCTCCAAACCGACCGGCTGGACTGCTACCTTCTGCACTGGCGCGGCCCACACCCGCTGAAGGACACGATCGCAGCCTTCGAGCAGCTTCAGAGCGAAAAAAAGATCCTCTCGTGGGGAGTGAGCAACTTCGATGAGGCTGACCTCGACGAGGTCTGGGAAATCGCCGAGGAGGGTCATCTCGCATGCAATCAGGTCCTCTACCATTTGAAAGAGCGCGCGATCGAGCACGCCGTGCTTCCCTGGTGCGAGGAGCACGGCGTCGCCATAGTCGGCTACTCCCCGTTCGGCCACGGGGACTTTCCGGGCCCGCGCACCAAGGGAGGCCAAGTCCTGCAAGAAATCGCCGCAGCGCACGATGCAACTCCGCGCCAGGTTGCGCTGCGGTTTTTGGTGCGGCGGCCTCCGCTCTTTACGATCCCCAAGGCCTCCAGACCTGAGCATGCGGCCGAAAACGCGGGGGCCGGGGACCTCCGGCTGACGGAAACGGAACTCGCGCGGATCGACGAGGCCTTCCCGCGTGGCCCCCACCCCCGCGGGCTTCCTGTACTGTAGCCCGATCATTGCTCGTGTATCCGTCAGGTTCCCCTCCCCTTGCGGGAGAGGGTTAGGGTGAGGGTGATAGCAAGAACGAACAAGCAGAGGGCATCACGGGTCGCGAGCTTTCGTAAATTTGCGGATTCTCGCGAGTCGGTGAACAAACAATAAGCTTCACTAACTTTGAACGATGGCGAAAAGGGTCGGTGTGGCACGATTTTGGCTCACTAGCAGCTACGATGGGGATTCCGAACTAACCCTACTGAACCCAGAGTTCTCTATGAAGGCAGAGATAGGCAGAGAGGCACAGAAGACCGATTCGCAACGTCGAGATGGGTCTCCCAGGCCTGTCGCGGTGAATGAGCTCGAAGCTACGAGGTACATATGAATTGCAATATTGAGTTCAAAGGTTTTGCCCCACAAAGAGACATCCAGAAATTGATCCAGGAGCTGATTACAAAGATCGAGAAACAAACCAAAGGCTTTCCACCCGATGGGGTCTTTTTGAGATTAATGCTCGAAGAGAATGCGGTCCGCACGCTCTATCACGTCTCGATCACCTTGGAACTTCCAGAAACAATTCTTCCCGCTAAAGAAGAAAGGCACGACCTCGTTGAGGCTATCCGGGATGCGTTTGCCGAGATCGACCGGCAGCTTAAAGCGCACAAAGCGTTTTTACGCGGCGAGCAGTGGTGGAAGCGACGGGCAAGGCGAAAGGTGCTTGGTGGCAGAAGATGAATGCGGCGGCGGTTGAACAACACAATCGAGAGCAATTTTTTTCACTAGTCGGCCAGCACCTGAACGGACTCTATGAATTTGTGCGCCATCAGATTGCCCACTTTGAGTCCGTAGGCGATTTGGCTCCGCGCGAGCTGACTCCGGAAGACGTCGTGGACGCGACCCTGCTTCGAGCTTACCGCGAGTTTGTCAAAGACCCTGCCGGAAGGGACATGCGCAGCTGGCTGATCGACCTTGCCGCAAAGCAACTCGAGACTGAAATCAAACGGTTGAAATCGGAGCGCGACGGCACACTCCACATTGAAGAAGATATTCCGGAGACGCCGCCGGAGGAAGAAGTCAAAACGCTGGGCGAAGAGATTCTCGATTTTTATCAGCCGGACGAGGACCTGAAGCTTGAAGACGTCATCCCCGATCTTAAAATTCCGCCGCCGGAGCGGATAGCGGAAATCAAGGAACTGCGACGGTGTGTGAGCGCGGCACTGACCGCGTTGCCGAGAGAGTGGCGACAAGCCTTGTGGCTGCGCCATGGCGAAGGCCGAACCAGCGCAGAACTCGCGAAAGCCATGCGTAAGCCGGAGCGGGAGGTCCACCGTATCCTTGAATACTCGCTCCAGTTCGTCCGGCAGAGGCTCGTCGAGTCGGGCTGTGAGTTCGAAAAAGGGAACCTTCGAGCGAATGCGCCGGTGCGGAGGCGGCGGGCGCGTTCGCAGGTCTGATGGCACACACAAATCGCTGTTGTGGAGGTGGTAAAGGAATATGTCTGATGCGCAATTGATTCGCTGTCCCTCCTGCGGCGCGACCAATCGGGTGCCGACGGAAAAGCTCAAGCAGGGGCTTCAGCCCGTATGCGGACGCTGCAAAACGCCTCTGCTCGCCGGCAATAAGCCCGTGACGGTCACGGATGCCACGTTTTCGGCCCAGGTCGAGCAGTCGCCGCTGCCGGTCCTGCTCGACCTGTGGGCGCCGTGGTGCGGGCCGTGCCGGATGCTTGCGCCGGTGGTCGAGGAGCTGGCGACCGAAATGGCGGGACGCGTGCGAGTAGCGAAGCTCAATGTAGACGAGAATCCGGCGACGGCGGCGCGCTTCCAGGTCCGCAGCATTCCGACTCTGCTCGTGCTTAAAGGAGGCCGAGAGGTGGAACGCATCGTGGGCGTGCAGCCCAAATCAGAAATCATGCAGCGGCTCCAAAGAGTCGCAGCGTGAGGCGATGCAGTACAAAGAGAGCGCAACCTGGATCTAAGATCTGGCAAACTGCCACAGTTGCCGCGATGAGCTCGATGATTCTCTATTTCGTCATTATCAACCATGTAGATCTATATCCTTGGAACAATCTCGTTGTTCCACAACTCAGCAGCACGCTGGCTGGAATTATACCGTTCAGCATTTATCTGATCGCGTTCCGAAAGAGGATTCAGTGGTTGATGCTCATCGGCGTTGTGCATAGTTACGTTTGGCTTGGCCTTCAGGTCCGGCAATGGTGGATACCGTATTTGTTCGGCCCGACACCGATACATCAGGATTTTAGTTGGTACACCGATCACGGCTACAGGGAGACATTGAAATTTCTTCCAGCCGTTGGAAACCGTCCTGTTCCCGATGCCGAACACATCGTACAACAGTTACTCTCACTTGCGGTTGTGATCACGTCTACCGCCGCGTACAGGCAGATTAGAAGGGGAGAGCAAATCGGTCGAGCTTGTCCGTCCGGCTGAGCCAGATATGCGGGGTCACACATGCCTGGTTGGCGAGATATACCAAGGTGGCGGCATCGTCGCAGACGACGTGCTTGACGGTACCTCCTGTCTTCTTTTTTATCGTCACCGTTTTTATCCAACCGGGATAGTAGAATGGCGTGGTCTTCTGGAAAAAGCCGGGCTTATCGATCCCGTCCGGGTAACGTTCCATGGCCAGCGGCCGGCCCCGGACATGCGGCAGGATCCAGGGGGCGATGCGGCGGTAATAATCGATCAACTCCTGCTTTGTAATACCGTCTTCTGGAAACAGGATCTTTCCCGGACGGGTAATCTTCACGTCGTGACCGCCGACTCGAATTAGCTCTCCTTGGACAGTCACTATCAGCCCTCCCGCACGACCTCTTCCGGTCTCTTGTCCTCGCGCAAACCAAGGAATCGGGGGTGACGCAGTTTGTCTCCCTTCGTCCACTCGGTAAAACCGATTTGGGCGACGAGCTTCGGCTTTACCCAATGAACGCCGCGTCTTGGCAGCCCGTCGCCGGCGAATGGGCAGGTCGCGGTCTCCAGTTGCGCAAGCTTCCTGGCCAAGCGCTGCAACGTGTCAGTATCGAACCCGGTCCCGACTTTGCCCGCGTAGACCAGCCTTCCCCGGCGGTAAAAGCCCACCAGCAACGCTCCGAAGCCGACTCGACTCCCTTGCGGGTCCGTATAACCGCCGATAACAAACTCCTGCTCTAGAATGCACTTGAATTTGAGCCAGTCGCGCGTTCTTCTGGAGACGTACACGCTGTTGCCATTTTTTGCGATGACACCTTCCCAGCCTCGCCGGCACGCCTCTCGATAATAGGCTTCGCCCTCCTTCTCGCGATGCTCCGTGAGCCGCAACGAATCCCGAAAGTCGAACGTGTTGCTAAGCAGTTCCTTGCGGTACCGGAGCGGGACCTGACGGGTGTCGTAGCGGTCCAAGTAGAGCAGGTCGAAGAGATAGAGCCACACCGGGACTCTCCGGAGAAGGTCCGCCGAAGGATGCTCGACCTGCATGCGTTGTTGAAGCTTCGCGAAGCTGGTGATCCCGTCTTTGAACGTGACGATTTCCCCATCTGCAATGAAGGCATCGATCTCCTGCCGATGAAACGCTGCGGTTATCTCGGGGTACTTCTCGTTCAGCGGCTTGCGGTTCCGCGAAAAAAGGCGCAAGTCACGGCCGTGACGGAAGGCCAGGCAACGCTCGCCGTCCCACTTTGGCTCAAACAGCCATCCTTCACGCGAAAAGCGCTCGTCCGTGAGTGTCGCGAGCATGGGTGCCACCCATGTGGGTTGTGCTGTCTTGCGAAGCCGGGCTTTAGCTTCAGCCGGCAGCCTATCAAGCGGGTTCCGATGTGCCATGACAGCCTCTCCTCCATTCGACGGTACCGGTCACGGCACTCGCAATCTCGTGGGCCGGCGATGAGGACGGCGTCACGGCGACTCCTGATAACGGATGAAGTGATCGTAGAGCTGGATCGGATGATTGATGGGCGAGGGCAGGCTCACCTTTGAGGGACGCACGATGAAAGTATGTAGCTCATCGTGTGACGGCCCGGCGTGGGCGCCCATCTCCGGGATGAACGACACGTGC
>DASYRN010000126.1:0-6091 GCA_036004365.1 Binatia bacterium | reverse complement strand
GACCAAGGCCCCAATGAGGTGAGGAACGTAGCCGAAAACATTCTGGCCAATTTGATCAAAAGCAGCTTGCATGGTTCTCCCTCCTTTCGTCTGGCTCTATCCGCCAATGTCCATAGCCGAACTTCCTCTGCTACTGAGATTTCAAATGGCGTATACTACTGGAGCGGAACTGCCGTCAAGCCTGAGCAGGACGTTGAAAAACCCTGTTTCCAGCCCATCACAAATTTGCCGTATTTTTGGAGCCGTCTTTGGGTTGGTTTCGGATCCTAGACGGACTTAGCGTACCGTAACCTGGATTACCTGGCTCAGGCCGCCTAGAGCAGCTGCGCATGACCCCGCGAGCCTCCCGATAATTCTTTTCAAAATTGTCCAATATTAGACAGCAATCCCTGCCGAGTCAGTGTACTGTCAAATCCACTGGCTACGCTCGTCCGGGCTCGCCGGGGTGGTGATGATTGTCCTCGTCATCCTGTTCCTAACCGGCCGACTAAAAAGGGTATCACGACTCTGGCCGTCAGGGTTCTGCTACGAAAAGCAGGAGATCCTTATGCACGGAATATTTTGGGTTCTAATGGTAGGACTTGCTGGTTGGTTGACAGGACAGATGATGGGGCAAGAGGGCTGCGGAGAAATCTTAGGAGGCCATGTCGGCGGGTTGGATCTGATCTTCGGGTTCGTGGGTGCCTCTGTCGGCAGTTATCTATTGCTACTGCGGTCCTCAGCTCCATAACTTTTGGGGGAGTTGCTCGGCTAGTTTCCGCAAGGTACTTGCCTCCCAACTCGCGTTAGAA
This sequence comes from Binatia bacterium, assembly GCA_036004365.1. Classification (GTDB taxonomy): domain Bacteria; phylum Desulfobacterota; class Binatia; order UBA9968; family UBA9968; genus DP-36. The sequence goes on along the minus strand of DASYRN010000126.1, from coordinate 5,300 downwards.
GTGGGAAATAATAATACATGCATTTTTGTGAAACAGTGCATATTCGATCATAGGAAGGCGCAAAAGGTATGTTAAGTCAACTTACAAGTGTGCGTGAATCGATCAAGGGGCCAACGCCAAAGCTGCGGTTTAAGAAATTCCGGATCGTCCTAATCAAACCCTCCAAGTACGACGACGAAGGGTACATCATTCGCTTTTGGAAGGGGGTCCTTCCCAGCAACACGCTGAACGTTCTGCATGGCTTAACGGAAGATGTAAGTGAGCGGAGGGTATTTGGAGATTTTAAGATCGAGGTCTTCACCTTTGATGAAACGGCCGAAAAGATTCCTGTCCAAAAGATTATCCGCTGGAGTCGACGTCGCGACACGAAGCTCTTGGTTGGCCTGGTGGGCGTTCAAACCAACCAGTTTCCCAGGGCTCTGGATTTAGCCAGAAAGTTCCGGGCTGCGAGCATCGACGTGATCATGGGTGGATTTCATACAAGCGGAACCATCAACATGCTGGGAGAGAATGAACCCGATATCCAGGAGCTCGTTAGGGAATCCATCACGATCGTCTCGGGCGAGGTGGAAGAAAATTGGGACGACATCCTGGCTGATGCCCTCAACGGTCAACTCAAACCGATCTATTCCTTTGCCCAGGATCTGCAGAATCTGGTTGATATTGGGAAGGCCCCTCTGCCGCTTGTAAGCCACAAAACGATGCGCCACTTCGCCAGGCCGGACTTTGGCACCGCTGATACCTCGCGCGGCTGTCCGTTTGCCTGCTCCTTCTGCACGATCATCAACGTTCAAGGGCGTAAGATGCGCGAGCGAAGTCCCCAAAGCATCGCCGAAATGATCCGGCGAAACTATCTTGAACACGGAATCACCTTCTATTTCTTCACCGACGACAATTTCGCCCGCAAGAAGCTCTGGCGTGAGACCTTCGAAGAAATTATCAAGCTAAGGAAAGAGGGTATCAAGATCTCGTTCATGATGCAGGTAGACCTCGCCCGCAAGCCGAAGGATTTCGTGCCGCTTGCCGCCGAAGCGGGCTGCACCCAGGTTTTTATCGGAATGGAGAGCGTGAATCCGCAAAACCTCAAGGCCGAAGGCAAAGGGCAAAATCACGTCGAGGAATATCAGGCAATCATTAAGGAATGGCACGACGCCGACATAGTCGTCCACACCGGGTACATTATTGGTTTGCCCTTCGACACCAAAGAACAGGTCCCTGAGGACATCCGTTACCTCATGGAGGTGATTCAACCGGATCAGGCATCGTTCTTCATGCTGACGCCCTTACCCGGATCCCACGATCACCGCGAGATGAAAAAACGCGGCGAATGGATGGACCCTGATTTCAACAAGCGCGATTCCTTTCATGCCACCATCAAGCATCCGCGTATGTGGGCTCATGAATGGACGGCAGCCTACGAGGAGGCATGGAAAACTTTCTACAGCAAGGAAAATATGATCAAGATCCTTTCGCGCTGGAACCATAACCCCAGGAATTACTGGAACCTCATGTCGATCTTTTTCTGGTACAAAAACGCTGCGGTCATCGAAAAAGAACATCCGATGATCGCAGGCTTCTTCCGTTTGAAGGATAGGCTCTCACGCCGGCCCGGCTCTTCGATCGATCCGTTGCCTGTCCATCTCTGGAAGCGGACCAAAGAAGTGACCCACCTCTTTATCGCGTGGGTCAAATTCGTTAAGGAAATGGAGGAAGTCTGGCTCCAGACGCGCAAGAAGAGTGAAAAAGAAGAAAAATGGCTCGAGGAGATTCAGAGGATTCAGGGAGAGATTTGGCAAGTCCTCAAGATCGCGGAGTGGCAAAAGGTCTACAACAACGCCAAAGCGACACTCCCCGCAAGGGCCAAGGTCTTACTGGATCCCTTTGAAGAGCTATCCTCAAAGATACTGTTCACCCGCAGAGACCTAAACACGTTTCTGAAGCAATGGGGAGGGCTCCAAGTTAGGATAAACGAATTGCGCGATCATCTCAGCCGAGAAGGAGCGGCCACCCGCCGATGGCTCGATGAGATGTCTCACATCCACACGAGCATCAGGCCCGGAAGCAGGATACGAGAATGGCAAGAGGCGTACTCTTGCCTGAGACAGAGCCTCCCGTCAAAATTCCATCTCTCTCATGTCAAGTTCGATGCCTTGAGCAACCGGGTCGTCTACTCCCGTCAGGACCTCCAGATATTCTGGGCCAACGCTGTGCGCCAGCTACGGAGCATGAGGTTCTGGAACATCCATCCTTGGAAAGTGACCACGGCCTTCATTAAAGATCTGTCTCTGACCACATCCTTTGCCTTCACCTTCAGGGCCTCCTTCCGGCAATAAGTCTCACCCCACCGATTCAAATTCTTTTCAGCGGATCTGCGTCACTCGTTTCTTCAGCGATACGACTCCTCCCTATGCGAGCGTAGGACGCCTCCTCGACGTGATCCCTCGTCAAGTCATTGATCCTGAAGGCGAATTTTACCCAGCTCCGATCGCCTAGAGCAGCCGCGCAATTCCTTCAAAATCGTTCAATATTAGACAGAAATCCCTACCAAGTCATCGTACCCTTATCCCAAAGGAGGTTGTGATGAAAAAATTAATGTTGGTGTTAGTGCTCGTGATGGGTCTCGGTCAAAGCGGTTGCGCGTTCTTGGGAGGAGCGGCGGTTGGAGCCGGCGCGACAGGAGCAGGCTACGAAGTTCAGGCCTATCGCCAGATGCAAAAGCTGGAGGAGGATTATAAAGCCGAGAGAATATCCCGCAAAGAATACGAAGCTCGTAAGAAACAGATAGAGGCAGGATCCATCATCTACTGAGGAGGCATATGCCTTGTTCGGCGAAGAGACGGTGATGCCAAGGAAAGTGCTGGTTGTCGAGGATATTTGTGAGCTTCTCGAGTTGCTGGGAAAGGTTCTCGCCTCACGGGGCTGGGACGCAATCCTTGCTGATAGTGGCCAGAAAGCACTGAACAAGCTTGAATACGAATCACCCAGCGTTATTCTCTTGGACATGCGATTGCCGGATATCAATGGATTCGAGCTTGCAGCGATTTTAAAAAAGCACCCTGTCTACAAGAATATTCCCATTCTTGCGGCGAGCGGGTATTCTGATTGTTTAGCCCGGGACCGGTGTCTTGCGGCGGGTTGTGATGATTTCATTTCCAAGCCTTTCGCCCTTTCCGCACTCGAAACGCGTCTTACGTACCTCGTGTCCGCACGAAGACAAAACAAGACTATGAGCGCGGATTTAACCGCTGAAAGAGATTCGTAAGCAGATCGATAGGGGCTGGAACAATAATGGTATGATTTTTTTCGACGGCAACCTGGGAGAGAGCCTGCAAGAAACGGAGGTGAAGAGCCGCGGGTTGTTTAGCCATGATCTCGGCCGCATCGGATAGTCTCTGTGCGGCTTGAAACTCTCCCTGCGCATGAATGACCTTGGCCCGTCTCTCCCTTTCTGCTTCCGCTTGTTTCGCCATGGCCCGCTGCATCTCGTGGTGCAGATCTATGTCCTTGACAGCAACCAAAGTCACCTTGATTCCCCACGGATTGGTCAGCGCGTCCACAATCTCCTGGATTTGGGCGTTGATCTTCTCTCTTTGGCTTAGGATCTCGTCCAATACTGCTTGACCGCACACGCTCCGGAGGGTGGTCTGGGCTAGCTGGGATGTGGCAAAAAGATAATTCTCAACTTGGGTGATTGCACTATTCGGATCTACTACCCGGAAATAAACCACAGCAGCCACCTTCACGGAAACGTTATCCCGAGTGATGACGTCTTGTGGGGGGACATTCATCGTCACGGTCCGCAAATTAACCCGGATCATTTTCTCCACTACCGGTATGACAAAACTGAGGCCTGGCCCGCGAAAGGAGGTGAGGCGCCCTAAACGAAACACGACTCCACGCTCGTATTCTCTAAATATTTTGACACCGCTCAGACCAACTGCCAGGACGATGATTAGAAACGTAATTATCGAAGCAAACAAAACGGGTTCCCCCTAACTATCCCGATTTCCGATCGCTCTGCTACGATTCCCTTCCCTCGATCCCTTGGCCCGGAAGTGGAGGGGATCTCTTAGGTTTTGTAATTCACGGTAGTAATAAAAGGCTGTGGGCCTTTTATCCTTAAATCTCAAGCGTTTGAGAAATGCAAGCTCTTCTTGGGTCAAATCTCCGCTCAGGACGGTGTCCTGAAGGAACGCTCTGAGTCCGGGCTCTTCGTCTGTCGCTGGTTCAGACTCCTTTTCCACAAACTCAAACTGTTTCATCCGTTCACGGCCGAGTTCAGGGGCTAAAATAATCTTCATGCCAAAGCTCACAAGATCGATATCCCAGGATTCAATGAGCGGGTCCAGGAAGTAGATGAAGTTTTGTACCGATAGGTTGAAGATATCAGCGTCCAGGAACTCGAGAACGATCACGCGCATCTCCTCATAGCTTTTGTCGTTGAGCCGAGCGACCACGCGCAGCCAATTCTCGTTTTTCCATTCTTCTTTGGCTACTCCTTTGGCTACGTCCAAAAGTTTCTGTGTAACAAGGCGCTCGATTTCGCCAAAGGGTTCTCTTTCAAAAATAGGGTGCAATTGTTTTGCCTTCTCAGGTTTGCATTTGCGCAGAATCAGTTCTCGTATCTCTTGGAACAAGGGTCTAGGGGATTCTTCGATCTTTCTCTTGAGCTGCTCCTTCCGCTGCGCGTCAGCCAGCTTTGACAATTCTCCAGTCGGGAGTTTCAAAAACGCCTCGATCCTTTCATAAATATCTGACCGACTGGGCGCGGGAGGGGATTTTTTCCCCGTGAGCAATTGAGAGATATAGGACTCCGTGACCTCTGCCGCAGCAGCTAAGGCCCTCTGCTCGTGACCTAGCTCCTCCAGGCGATACCTTATTAACTCGTTAATATTCATGGTTTTTGACCTTTCTAGTTAATCAATTATAGTTAACTATAATATATCTAATTGAGTTTGTAAAGTTTAACTTGACAAAGTTAGTTAATCAATATACTGTGGTTACAGTAACTAATATACTGTGGTTACAGTAACTAAAGGCATAGGGTTTCACTCCTGAGGTTACCTGAAATTCTTCAAGTAAGCCTGACTTAACCCTCTAACTAGTCCAACCAAAGGAGGTTGAAATGTACACCCGAAACGTCAGTATTAGGCTCAAGGCCAATAGTGCGGCTGAGTTTACCCGCACTCTTGAGAAGGAGATCCTTCCGTTGCTCCGCAAACAAAAGGGATTTCAGGATGAGATCAGTTTTGTCGCTCCAGAACGTAATGAGGCAGTAGCCATTAGTTTCTGGGATAAGA
>DASYRN010000125.1:0-18426 GCA_036004365.1 Binatia bacterium | reverse complement strand
CCCTCATGCACTCGGTAGAGTAAAGGAAATCCTTTCTCCTTAAGGTGGCGTGCCACCGCCTCGTTTGCGGCGATCATGAATTCTTCGATAATCCGATGGGCGATACTGCGCTCCGCTTGCACGATATTTTCCGGCATGCCTTGAAGGTCCAGAAGGATCTCCGCCTCAGGCAGGTCGAAGTCTAAGCTTCCTCTCGTCCTGCGCTTTTCCAACAAGAGGAGGGCAAGTTCTTCCATCAGCTTGAAGGAGTCGACGAACTCTCGATAGCGCTCGATGCATTGGGGATCTCTGTCTACCAGGATCCGGCGCACTTCCGTGTAGGTCATGCGCGCACGGCTCCGGATAATGGAGTTAAAGAATCGGCTTCTGATCACGTCTCCCTTCTCGCTAATTTCCAGGAGAACGGTTTTGGTCAGGCGATCCTCAGATGGGTTAAGGCTGCAGATACTGTTGGAGAGTTCCTCAGGAAGCATTGGGATCGCTCGGTCAGGGAAGTACACACTGGTCCCTCTCTGATACGCGTCTTGATCCAGAGCTCTCTTGGGTCTCACGTAGTAGGCCACGTCAGCGATCGAGACATAGAGTTGGTAGAGGCCATTTTTCTTTTCGATGCTTACGGCGTCGTCGAAGTCGCGGGCGCGCTCGCCGTCGATCGTGAAGGTCGGGAGAAGGCGAAGATCCGTGCGCAATGCCGACTCTTTAGGATCGATCGTTGTCAGGCAATTTTTTGCCTCATGTCTCGCTTCTGGACTGAAGGCCAATGGCAGGCCGTAGCGGAAAATGATCGCTTGAACCTGGACCTCAGGATCGTCCGGATCACCCAAAATCTGCAAAAGCTTTCCCTCTGGCGGAGAAAAACTGGTCCCATAACGCGAGATTTCAGCCGCTATGACTTTTCCGTGCTCGGGTTTCTTATTTCCGAGAGCCAAAGGAATGGCAGCAGCAACTCGGGGGTCCATGGGAATCAGGTAAGCCTCGCCTTGAAATTCCTGATAGGTTCCCAACAATCGCTGTTGTCCGCGCTCCAAGATCTGTACGATGTGCGCCTCTGTTTGACCTCTCTTTTTTTTGTCGAGACGGACCATGACCCGGTCGCCGTGCATGACCCGACGCATTTCGCGCCTGCTTAGGTAAATGTCCTCTTTTCCTGCGTCGTCTGGAATCAGAAAGCCAAAGCCGTCGGGATGCGCCTGCACCTTGCCGGTGAAGCAGCGTTCTGCGCCAGGAAGAGCGTAATGGTTCTTTTTAAGCCGCACGACCTTTCCCTCGCGGGAAAGTTCCTTAAGACAGCTCTCTACGGCATGGAGTTCTTCCTGGGACCATGCCAGCTTCTTGAGGATCTCCGCGGGTGTAAGACGGTATCCAGGCTTGGAGAAAAAGAGGGCTATGATTTTATCCTTTGTAGACAACGAGGCCATTTAACAGTCCGTTGAGTGAGAGACAGAAGCAGTACCGAGATGGAGAAGGATTCTAGTCTCTCTGTGTCAAATCTCTGTCTCTGTCTGTTATGGAGAGTTCTTGCAGAAGCCAGTCCTCTCCTATGTCCGAGGGCCGGGGAATCACGGTAAGAGGGACTTCGTTTTTCAGGGAAGCGAGGATCGATCGGGCCGTGCCCAGGAAATCTTCTACAAGAAGGAGCGCAATGATGGCTTTTTTCCGATCGACGGTCCGGACGATTCCCACCCCTTCGTAGGATTCGAAGATGGCCTGAATGTAAGCGATGTCTTCAGGCTGAAGCTGAAGATAAATTTCGTAAGCGTCCATGCAAGGTTTGGGAGTCGTTAGATTCTATCCGTCGATCATTTTCTTACGGACCGTTTTTTTGGAGTGAACCTCGCGTTGGCTTTTTTTTGGTGCTTTGCACCCCCTGGTCTTCTTCTTGGGAGGAATCTCCCTTTCCCCTGGGACGGAAGCCTCGCTGGATAGCTTCGGCAAGCTTTTGAAGGTCGGGCTTGGCTTGCACCCGGGGCAGAGTTCCTTCCAGACGGAAAGGAATGGCGAGCCTACCCTGACGGTCCAACAGGTAGCGGATATTCTTGTGCTCCTGCACCAGTTCACGGGTCAAAGAGCCGGACATGACCAAGGTTGCATTCCACCTCAGACTCTTATCGAAGCCAACCCAACCTTGGCCATAGATAGCATAGTCGGGGGTGACCATGCGAAAATCCTTGCTCAGAATGCGGCCCTCTCCGACTGTGAAGGTCGCTGTCAGACGATTGAAAGGAGTGTCCTTCCTCTCCATGAGTGTGCTGTAGCGCGCCGAGATTCTCGAGGAGTCGAGATCCGACATTCCGGGCAGCGCGGTGATTTTAGACAGGACAAGCTCGATCAAGTTGAAATCTCTAATCGTGCCGTTGACCAGTTGAGTTTCACCTTGTCCTTGAAGGTTGTCACGGAGGCTTAGTCCGTTCTTGCTCGCTCCGCTGAGCTTGGCAATGAGGTTAAGTTTCCCTTCGATGTGATTCTTAAACTCGGGAAACTTTTGCGCGAGCAAGATTTTTAAATCCACGTTCTCAATGTGGGGCTCTAGGGCTAGGCGCTGAGAGTTTTCAGCTTCTGTCTCCCAACCGACGGCGCCGCGCAAGGTCCCGCTCAATGCCTGAAATGTGACATTCCTAAAGCTCAGATTCCCGGGAGACCAGGAGATATCTCCGTGCAGGTCGCGGTAAGGCAACTCCTGCACTACGCCTTGAGTAGAGGTGATATTGCCCTGCAGCGATGTTTTTTCGTTTCCGATCTGTATCTGGCCTTTACTGAACACAGCACTCATCTCATCGGTCTTATTTTCGCCGAGGCCGGTAAAGTATCCGAGGTTGAGCCTGGGAGACTGCAGGGCGTAGCTCACGACCGCTCGGGATAGATCCGGTAATGTCGCCTGAAAGGAAAGATCGGAAGGACCTAAACGCATGGACCCATTATCAATCCGCGCCTCTGTACCAAGAAAGGATACCGACGCGGTTATCTTTTCAATGCTCTGCCCGCCATTTTTGCCTTTGAGCCGGATACCTGCAAGGTCGACGTTCCCCCGGATGTCCGTGCCGCGGTCCCGTGAGCCGAAATTTTTTTTGACTGAAAGATCGATTCGGAGATTGCCGGAGGGGCTGTATGAAGAGAGCCAAGGGAGGAGTCGATCCCAACCCGAAAGGTCCGCCCTCTCTGAACGGAGCTTCAAGATAAGCAGTCGTTCGGGCTGCGCTTCGATCGCGCCGGAGAACAAAAGCTTCGTATTATGGACGGTGAGAGACGATTCCTCAAAGAGCAAGCGGTCCTTCTGTCGCTTGCCCTTCAACTCGATGTCTGCTGGTATTCCCTTGATCTTTCTGAACCAATCCCGGTACTGAATATCGCTATTGCCCGCCTGAATCACGGCACGGACGTTTAAATCGTCCCAGCGCCCGTCGACATCGGCCGTCACGCCTAACAGGCCCCCGGAGACAAGGGAGGAAGGGAGAGCCCGCCTCACAGCAGGAAGTTTTCGAACCTGATCGAGACTTACTGAATTCAAGGTGATTTTCCCTTTGATTTTCCCTTCTGTCCACGAATCCGCGTGGGAGAAGTCCCATTCGCCGCTTACGCTCGCGTTGTCTTTGTTCGAGCCGAATACAGCCCCGGTGAGCCTAAGATCGGTGACTCGGGGGTGTCGGATGGTTCCGAGGAGTCGTGCTTTGATTGTGACGGGTCCGGTAACGCCGAGATAAAAGTCGGCCGTCTCTCTTAGGGATGGGATAGCCCGCGTGAGCTGTTGCAGAAGCAGAGGATCAGCTCGGACATGAAGGTCTAAGGGTTGTTGCGCGGGATCGGTCCGGTCTGATAGCGGTCCGACCCGACCCTCCACTCGGATATTTTGCCGCTGGCTTTCAAAAAGGTTTGCTGCCAGTTTGATTTTCGCTCTGCCGGTTAAACTCAGACCTGTGACATCCAGATCGACATTGCGGATCACTATCTCAACAGGTTCTTTTAGAAAGCGGTCGACATAATAAATCTTTGCGTTGGCCACGCGGACAGAGGAGATCCGAAGCCGTGGGGTTGCCTGGGCTCTTTTCTCCTTGGCTTCAGGTTGGACCTCCTTCGGAATGGCAAGAGCGAAAAAGTTTAGGTCGCCGGCTTCGTTTCTGATGATCTGGATTTCTGGCTCGTACAGTATAAGTCTCTTGACTTCGAGGTGGCCTAAAAGAAGGGCAAGCCAGCCAAACTGCAGTTGCAATTCTTTGGCTTGAATGAGGGGAGTGGCGGCAAAGCGCGAATCTTCGGCGACACGCAAAAGCTTTACAGAAAGTCCCAGGCCACGCCAAAGATCAAGCCTAAGCTCATCGAAAGCCACCCTTCTGCCAAGACTCCTTTGTATTTCTTGGACGAGACGATCACTGTTCCGGTCGACAACGATTTTGATAGAGATTAAGAAGGTGACTACGACAAAAGCCGAAGCAATCAGCCCAATAGCGATCGCCTTGTGGCTAATCTTCATGTCTTGGAAACTCAGCGTCTTTGGATTTAGTCAGCTCTCTCGACGATGGTCGCGATGCCCTGTCCGACGCCGATGCACATCGTGGCCAGCCCATAGCGGCTGCCGCGTCTTTTCATTTCATGAAGGAGGGTTGTCATGAGGCGAGCCCCGCTGCAACCGAGAGGATGTCCGAGCGCGATGGCGCCGCCATTCACGTTGACGTTTTTGGGGTCCATGCCCAACTCTCTGACACAGGCGAGGACCTGGGAGGCGAACGCTTCGTTCAGCTCGATGAGATCGATCTGGTCGACGGTCAGCCCGGCTCTTTTGAGAGCCTTCTGCGTGGCGGGAATCGGCCCGATGCCCATATAGTTGGGGTGAACTCCTGCGGTGGCGGAGGCCACGATCCTAACCAGCGGCTTAAGCTTGAGTGTCTGCGCCTTTTCACGAGTCGTGATGAGCAGCGCGGCCGCGCCGTCGGAAAGCGGCGAGGAATTGCCGGCGGTGACCGTGCCATCCCTTTTGAACGAGGGTTTCAAGGCCGCCAACTTTTCCAACGAGGTATCGGCTCGAGGCCCTTCGTCCTTGTCGTACGTGACGACGCCGCCTCGCTGAGGCACGGCTACAGGCACGATTTCGTCCTTCAGTCGGCCCTCCTCCTGAGCTTGCACGGCCTTCATGTGGCTCTCCAGGGCGAAGGCATCTTGCGCCTTACGGCTGATCTGGTACTTCTCCGCCACGTTCTCCGCCGTCTCGCCATTGTTGATCAGCGAATAAAGCTCGCCCATCCTTGGATTGGGGAAACGCCAACCGAGTGAGCTGTCGTAGACGGTGAAATCGCCGCGTTGAAAGGGGACCGCAGCCTTCGCCATCACCCACGGACCGCGCGTCATGCTTTCGACGCCGCCGGCAATGAAGAGATCGCCGTGATCCGTCTCGACCGCCCGCCCGGCCTGGTTGATCGCTTCGAGTCCGGAGCCGCAAAGTCGGTTGACCGTGACACCCGGGATAGTATAGGGAAGGCCAGCCAGAAGCGAGGCGTTGCGCGCCAGGTTGCGCGAATCTTCGCCCGCCTGGTTGGTGCAGCCGAAGTAAACGTCCTCGATCTCCTCGGCTTTGATGCCGGTCCGCTTCACGAGCTTGGCGATGATGTGGGCGGCCAGATCGTCGGTGCGAATGTCCTTGAGGATTCCGCTCTGCCGCCCCATGGGCGTGCGCACGGCATCGACGATGACTGCCTCTTTCATCTTTCTACCCTGCTTTCGTTATAGCGGTAAAACCCTCTGCCGCTGCTCTCGCCTAACCAACCCGCCAAGACCATCTTCCTCAGGAGCGGTGCCGGGCGATAGCGGTCATCGCCGGTCTCTTCGTGAAGTCCCTCCAAGACCGCCAGCACTTCATCAAGCCCGATCTGATCGGCCCAGCGCAAGGGTCCTGACGGATAGTTCACGCCGAGCCGCATCGCTACATCGATCTCCTCGGCTTCAGCTACGCCTTCGTCGAGGCTCCTGCTGGCTTCATTGATGATAAGGCTTAAGATGCGCGGGAAAATCAATCCCGGTATGTCTTTAACTCTCACCGGCTCCTTCCCAAGAGCTCCAAAGAAAGTCTCGGCCTCCCGCAGCGGACCTTCCTGAGTTTTCAAACCTCCACTTAATTCTATCACCTTTTTTTGCTCAAGGGGATAGAAGGTGGCGAAGCCTACCAAACGCTCTGGCTTCACGATCCAGGAGGCAATCCGAGTCGTGCTATAGCCCAGGCACGAGGTCAAGATGACGGCCGAAGGAGATTGAGCATCAAGTCTGCTGAGAATTTCTCGCTTCTGGTCCCCCCTAGCCGATGTCTCAACGATCAAAGATGGGGATGCTCCCGATGCTCCCACCACGGCGTGCACGTCGGGATGGATTGTTGGCTCAAAGCCTCCAGCTTTGCACAGCTCCGCTATTTCTCGGGCAATACGATTCTTCCCGACAACGAGTACGCTATTTTTCGCCATAGCTGTAGAAGCCCCTGCCCGTCTTTCTCCCAAGATTGCCCGCTTGAACCATCCTTTGTTGGATCGGGCTTGGACGGAATCTGGGATCATGGAAGAACGATAAATAAAGCGACTCGGTCGCGGCGAAGTTGATATCGTTGCCAATGAGATCCATCAATTCAAAGGGACCCATCGGGAACCCGCCGGCCGCTTTCATGATTCGGTCGATGGTTTCCACCGTGACATCGCCATCACCCAAGATGCGCAGCGCCTCGTTGTAAAAAGGGCGGGCGATCCGGTTCACGATGAAGCCAGGCGTGTCCTTGACACGGACCGGCGTTTTTCCCATCTCGCGGACAAGGGAGATGGCTCGGTCCATGTTTGAAGAGTTCGTCCGATCTCCTTGGATGACTTCCACGAGAGCCATAAGCGGTGGTGGGTTAAAAAAATGCATTCCCAGCACGCGCTCCGGCTTTTGAGTGGCTCCGGCGATAGCGGTGATGGAGAATGATGAGGTATTCGTCGCGAGCAGAGTTTCTGGACTGCAGATCGAGTCCAGCTTCTTGAAAATATCCCGCTTGAGATCGAGCTTTTCGGGAGCGGCTTCAATGACAAGGGCGCATCTCTCAAAATCCTCCAGTTTTAGTGAATAAGTGAGCCGGCCCAGTATCCTCTCTTCTTGCTCGGCGGTCAGTCTTCCTCTTTCCCGACTGCGCTGGAGGAAGCTGCGGGTCCTCCCCAGTCCTTTGTCGATGAACTCCTGAGAGACGTCGTAGACGAGGGTATCGAACCCGGCTTGCGCCGCTACCTGAGCGATCCCTGCGCCCATGGTGCCGGCTCCGAGAACACCGATCTTTTTTGCTTCGATGCTAGACATGCTCGTTAAACGTAAGGCGCCAGACGTGAAGGCGTTCTTTTGTTTACGCCGCAGCCCTTACGACTTACGGTTTTATTTCCCTGTAAACACCGGCGGACGTTTTTCCAGAAAGGCGCGCACGCCTTCGTCGAAATCTGAGCTTCTCCCCGCAATCTCCTGGAGATAAGCCTCGTATTCGAGTTGGGCCTCAAGGTCGGGTAAGATGGCGCGATTCACCGCCCGCTTGATAAGTCCAAGGCTTCGGGGCCCACGGGCTATTCTTTCAGCGATCGCAAGTGACGCACTTAGAAGATCGTCGGCAGACACGACCTTGGCGACCAGGCCGATTCGAAGCGCTTCTTTAGCATCTACGGGTTCACCGAGGAGGAGAAGTTCGAGGGCTTTGCTCAGCCCGACGAGCCGGGGCAGGATCGTGCTGCCGCCACAGTCCGGCGCCAGCCCGACTCGAACGAAGGCCTGGACGAATTGTGCTTGTTCCGAGGCAACGCGCAAGTCGCAGGCGAGTGCCAGGTTGCATCCGGCACCGGCCGCGATGCCATTAACTGCGGCGACCGATATCTTTTCCGTGCGCCGCAGGCGCAGGATGATGGGGTTGTAGCGCTCGCGGAGGGAGGCGGCCAGCGAGCCCTTGTTTTCCGGTGTTCGGCCCTTCAGGTCCTGTCCGGAGCAGAACGCTCGCCCAGAACCGGTCAATAAGAAACAGCGAATGCTCTTGTCTTCGTCCGCGTCTTTCAGAGCTCGCTGGAGCTCGCCGTTCATCGGGGGGGTGAACGCATTGAGGGCCTGCGGTCGATTTAAGGTGATCGTGGCGACTCCGTCTTTCTTTTCGTAGATAATATTTTCAAAATCCACGTTGACTTATGTCTCCCTATTTTCCCTTAAATTCAGGCTTGCGCTTTTCTATGAAGGCTTTCATTCCCTCTCTTCGATCCTCGGAGGCAAAGAGGAGGTAAAAAGATTTTCTTTCGTACTCTAACCCCTCGTCCAAGGGCGAGTTGAAGGCCTTGAGGATCGCTTCTTTGGCCAACTTGACAGCAAGAGGGGGTTTCGCGGCGATTTTCTTAGCGGTCTCCATTGCTTCCTCCAGCAAAAGCTCCGCGGGCACAACTTTGTTTACCAGTCCCAGCCGTTGCGCTTCGATCGCTTCGATAAACTTCCCTGTAAGGACCATTTCCATTGCCCGGTGCTTTCCCACGATCCGGGCCAGGCGTTGGGTCCCGCCGCTGCCCGGGATCGTACCTAGGTTAATTTCCGGCTGACCGAATCGCGCGGTATCCGAAGCGATGATGATGTCGCAGCTCATGGCCAACTCGCAACCTCCACCTAACGCATAGCCGCTTACGGCTGCGATCACAGGCTTCGAGATCTTGTTGATCCGGTCTCTGAAACGAAGACGGCCTTGTAAGCGCTCATCAAACGGCCCGACGTCGGCCATCTCTTTGATATCTGCTCCCGCGGCAAAGACTTTTTCACCTCCAGTAACAATGATAACGCGCACGTCCGAGTCCTGGTCCAAGATCTCCATGGCTAGGGCCAATTCTCTAACGAGACCGTATGAAAGAGCATTTAATTGCTGCGGTCGGTTGAGTGTGATGGTGCCTATCGCTCCATCTTTTTCGACCAGTATGTTTTCGTAGTTCACGATAGGGAGAGCTATACACTATGGGTATGGGGGATTCAAGGTGAGCTATCGAGGCGGCGATTCAAGTTGACACCCAAAGGGTGATTTGCAAGTATGATTTCTTTATGGCCAATCGCTCAGAACCTCCCACACGTCAATACGACGAAAAACTGCAAGAGATCCTCAAAACCTCCGCCAAGATTTTTGCCGAAAAAGGCTTTCACCGCACCTCCATTCGGGATATTGCGCGCGCGACGGGCATGAGCTTAGCAGGCCTCTACTATTATTTCCGCACTAAAGAAGAACTCCTCTATCTCATCCAGGAGCGGTGCTTCCTGACTTTGTTGCAAAGGTGGGAGAAAACCGGCGACCCCAAGGCGGATGTTCGGGCCAGAATCGGCGTTTTCATGGAAAATCACCTCGGGTTCTTTCTCCATAACATGTACGAGATGAAGGTCATGGCGCATGAGGATGAATCGCTGACGGGCGACTATCAAGAAAAGATCCTCATCTTGAAGCGACGCTATGTGAAGATTCTGATGGACCTCATCGAGAAGCTGCAGAAGCAGAACGGAGGGAAAAGTCTGAATCTGAGGGCTGCGACGTTCTCGCTTTTCGGGATGATGAACTGGATCTATACGTGGTACAACGCCAAGCGCGACCTGCCCTTGGCGGCGTTGATCGAGCAGATGATGCGAATCTACTTCTTCGGCATTCTCAAAGCCGGCAAGGTTGAAGAGTCTTGGTTTACAGCTTCCACGGAGACAGGGAAAGAGAAATTCTCCCTCTGGCAGAATTTGCCTTGAAGCGACCCCGAGAGTTTCTTGGCATTCGTGATAGATCGCTTCTTCGAGAAGATGACCCGAGGTTGTCTCTCTGGCTCATCACTCGTATACGAGGACGCTCCTCAGCTCCTTGCGGACTAAGGTCCGGAGGGAATCGTTTCATCGGAAAGGAGAATCATGGTTATAGCTGGTGCAAAGGCTCCAGCCTTCACGTTGAAGGGGATTTATCAGGGAAGCGTGGAGGAGTATTCTCTCAAGTCTTATCCGGGAAAATGGTTGATCCTCTTTTTCTATCCCGCTGATTTTACGTTTATCTGTCCGACAGAAGTAGTCGGCTTTAGCCGGATGGCCGCCGAGTTTCGCGCCGAAGGAGCGGAAATCCTTGGCGTCAGCGTGGATTCGCTTGAAACGCATCGAGCCTGGATAGAAGAGCTAGGTGGCATAGATTATCCTCTCCTTAGCGATGAAATGAAAAGCGTGGGTCGAGCCTATGGAGTTCTGGAAGAAAAGGAGGGAGTCAGCCTAAGGGCGACCTTTATCATCAATCCCGCGCGAGAAGTCAGTTACTTTGTTGTGAGTCATATGAATGTTGGACGTAGCGTCGAGGAGACCCTCCGGGTTCTTAAGGCACTGCGCACAGGGAAGCTATGCCCTGCAGAATGGAAGCCCGGGGAAGCAACCGGCGACCTAAAGCTAAAGTACTGAGTAACGAGTAATGAGGACTGAGGTAACGAGAACGGAGTTTATCGCTACTACCTCCTGATCCAGTCCCGACGTCGATACTCAGCACTCATCACTCATCACTCAGTCCTACCTGTTATGGCGCTTGATGAAATTCAGCAAAAGAGAAAGATCGTCGAGAGTCGGGCTCGCATCCGCGAATTTGTCTTTGGGATTCAAGATGGCCTGATCAGTACGGTGGGCCTCCTGGCTGGAGTTCAGAGCGCGACAGAAAGCAATGCTGTGGTCATCATTACAGGTCTGACTTCGATGTTTGCCGGAGCGATATCGATGGCTACAGGTTCCTATCTTTCATCGAGCGCGGAAAAACAGATTTTTGACAAAGAGCTGCGCGAGGCAGAGGAGTTGGCAGAAAGAGAGCCTTATCTGGCTGCGGAAGGGTTGCTCCAGGCCCTCAGCGAGGAAGGCTTGAGAAGAGAACAGGGCTATCGCATCGTCAAGTTGCTCGCACAGGAAAAGGGAGTCTTTCTTCGAACCTTCCAGGAAAAGGTCTTCGGTTTGGGGTCGGCGGAGATCAATCGTCCGATTCAGGCCGCACTCGTCATGGGGGCTTCCTTTATTGTAGGAAGTCTCCTGCCCCTCCTCCCTTACCTGATTCTTGAAGGTTTGAAGGCCCTGTACCTGTCTATCAGCCTGGCTGCGTTTACGTTGTTCTTTGTGGGTGTTTTCAAGGGCCATCTGGCTGCCAAACCTCTATTCCTTTCTGGATTGCAATTCTTTCTGATCGCCGTCGGGGCCGGATTACTCGGATATAGCATCGGCCTGATCGTGGAATATCTCTTCCCCGGGCTCGTCATCCCGGTGGCCTAGCATGGGCCAATCTCGGGGATTCATGGCAGTCGTCTCACGCCAGCCATCGCCAAGACGAGTCGGCGTCTAGGCGGCAATTAAGCTCTTGAGCAAGGCCAGGTTCTCTTTGTCTTTTTTAAGATCTCGCCCCTTCGGCGTTTCGAGGCACATCGGAATTCCCCAGAAACGTGGATCGTTCACGAGCATTCGAAAGGGCTCTACGCCGATATGGCCTTTGCCGATATGTTCATGGCGATCCACCTTGGAGTGAAATTCCTTCTTCGAGTCATTGAGATGGAAGGCGACCAGAAGTTTCAAGCCGATGGTCTCATCGAATTCGCCAAAGGTCTGTTCGTATCCATCTTTGGTCCTTATGTCATAACCGGCGGCAAAAGCGTGCTCGGTGTCAAAGCACACGCGCAGCCTGTCGCTCTCCTTGGTCGACTCGATCATGTTTCGAATCTGCTCAAAGCGGTAGCCGATGTTGCTTCCCTGCCCTGCGGTGATTTCGAGAGCGACTTTGATCTTGTATCCGGGACAGGCAGTGTGGACCTCATCTAAGGAACGACCGATGGTTTTGATTCCGACATCCTCGCCTACTCCCAGATGGGCGCCTGGATGGGCGATCAGATAGGGAATCGCTAGAGTTTCACAGCGTTCCATTTCATCGATGAAGGCCCGAATCGACTTTTTCCTGAGGCTCTCATCTGGAGATCCCAGATTGAGAAGATAAGAATCGTGGGCGATGACCGTGACAATGCCGGTCTCTTTTTGGTTCTGTTTGAAAGCTTGAATTTCCTCCTCGCTGTAAGGTTGGAAGGCCCATTGGCGTGACGATTTGGTGAAGATCTGAATAACATCGCAGTCGACCCTTTTCCCTTCGAGGAGGGCTTTGTCCACACCTCCCGCGATGGACATATGAGCGCCGAGCAACGGACGGGGTGTTTGGGGTTTCATGACGGCTTCAACGATTTGAGCGCCTTGAAGGTTACTGGTTCAAAACGTTCAAGACGGTTCAAGATGACTCATTCAGAAAAGTGTCTCTTCTCTACCAACGGAAGCGAGATGCTCCCGGCGCTGAGAAGGCGATCGTGAAATTCTCGCAGACTGAATCGCGCTCCCAGTCTCTCCCTTTGCTGGTTGCGCAGGCGGTTGATGATCGACCAGCCCAAAGCGTATCCCATAGGGCCAGAAGGAGACTGGCTGTACCAGTTAAGATCGGCCTGAGCTTGAGGACGAGGAAAATGGAGTTCGCGGACCATCAGATCGGCGGCCTTGTCATAGGACATCTTTCCAGTCTGAGTTTTAACGTCGATGATGATTCGGAGCGCCCGCCAAAGCCTATCCTTGAGCATGACGAACCGGTGCTCTTTGGTTTTCAGAAACCCCTCCTCTTGCATAAGCTGCTCGCAGTATAAAGCCCATCCTTCATAGAAGACCGAAGACTCGTTCATCAGCCGCGGTAACGTGGAGGCCTCGGGGATCGAGTTGGCAATGGTGAATTGGAGGTGATGACCGGGATAGCTTTCGTGGACCGAGGTGTTTTCCAGTCCGGTCCAGTTGTGTTCCCGGAGAAGATCAGCTTCCGCGACCGGCGTGACGTAATAATAGCCGGCCTGTTCCGGGTCTTTGGGTGAAGGGGAGAGATATGCGGCGAACGGGATCTCGTGGCGTTGGAACTCGGGTGTCGGGACGACGTTCAGTTTTTCTCTGAGCGGGAACGGGACTAGTTTCTTTTCAGCGACGAAGTTGCGCGCTGCCTCCATCGCTCTCTGGTAGGCCGGAATAAGTTCCTCTGCTGAAGGGTGGTTCTCCTGAATTTTGCGCGCTATTTGCTCGATGCTTTTGTCTGGAGCCATCTCCGTCGCCAACGCCGCCAGCTCTTTCTTGGTTTTGTCGAAAAGATCTTCTCCTAAAGCAAGCAGGCTTTGGGCATCGTGGCTCAGGAAATGGCGCTTTTTAAGCAAAAGATGGTAGTGCTCTTCTCCGACTGCATAGACGCCGCAGCTTCGAGGAAGGAGATCACGTTCGAGGAACTCCGTAAAGTCAGCGATGGCGGCTTTGGCCATTGCAATTTTTTCGTTGAGGCCCAAGGGATCTTTTGTAGCCACCTTAACTTTCGGGTTTTCAGCGAGCGTAGCCAGAAAAGTGATTCCCCCTTTGGCGGCTTCGATCGCCATCTCCGTCCAGAGACGCGGTGGATTGGCCTCAGGCCGGCCTAGATTGCTGATTCCCTGCTGTATCGCTTGCGGCGTCTTCCCCAAGCGACTCGTAATATTTCCGATGATATCTTGGGTAGGTTTTACCGTCAGAATGTAGATCGCCGAGACCGGAAGGTAGATGTCCGGCCATTTGAGCCGGTAGTCTTCTTTGTTAAATTCATAGTTCTCAATGACCAGCCGACCCTCCATGAGGGCGTAGTCAATAACTTCGTCTCTAGTGAGCCCTTTGACCGATACCTGCCTCAACTGCTTCAGAGAATCTTGGACCAAAGCCTTTTCCCCCTGATAGGCTTCATCGCTGCAGTCGTTTAGTAGATGGTCGTGGCCTTCGATTCCGTAGTGGATCGCCTCCACGGGATGAAACTCGAAATATTTTTTGAAAAAGTCGGCGCAGAAATCATAGAAGGAAGCCATGGCGCTCTAGTTCCCTGGCGGAGCAAATAGCTCGTTGAGTGTCGGGTGGTAGGGAATGTAGCCCTGCTCTTCGGCATATTGGAGGAACTTTTCAAGCACGACCTCGTTTTGAGGTGTTAGGCCATGTTGGAAGGGCTCTTTTCCGAAGGTCTCTTCTTCTTCTTCCATAATCAGAACAGCCGTGGGGAAGGCCAAGCGCTTGGCATATTCGTAGGCCTTGCGACACACTTTTTCGGATTCAACGAAGGCGCTGATCAGACTGTTTACGATCCAGGGCTGCTTAGCGACGAGAGATTCCCGAAGCACTACGGTGTGCGTGATCGGAAAGATTTTTGTCTTACGGAAATAATCCGTAACCAAGGTTCTACAATCTCTAAATACGCGGCGAATACGTGGATCTCCGGCTCTAAAGGATGCTGGGACATTGGGTGCGATCAGAGCTTTGATCTCGCCTTTAAGCAAAAGCGACTCCACGCTCTGTTCCTGGACCGTAAGCCTCACGCCCTTTGGGAGTTGAAACCCTGCACCTTCTGGTTCTGATGTGACCCAGATGATATCTTCCGGCCGCACCCCGTAATCCTCGCTCATTATCCCTCTGGCCCAAAGTCCGACAGTGAGCCGGTACTGATTCATCGCCACCTTTGTACCTCTTAACTCTTCAGGTGAACGAATGTTCGAGGAAGCCGAGCAAAAGATATAAGGGTGAATGAACATCCGCATCGGAAAAACCGGCAGGGCGATGACCGGTTCTCCTCGACACCTGGCCATCACGTACCAGGAAAGCGACATCTCCGCGATATCGAATTCCTCGTAGACGGGGCGCAGGCAGGCCTCGCCCGGCACCGCCGGCCGAGGAATGAACTTAATCCCCTCGGCAGTAACTTCTCCCGAGAGTATCGGCCGCGTCCTGTGATAGTCCGCCAGCATCAGGGTCAGCTCTAAGTCATGCGCCATGATCTCTCCTCTTCTAGCTTCAACGGCTCTGGCCAAGGGCCCTGGCTGCGAGAGTCCCGACATAGAATCTCTCCGCGCCCCCGAGTTTCTTGGCCTCCGCTTCCACTCGGGCAGCGGTGATGACGGCTTCGATTTCCGCCTTGGTAATGGAGATCGAATAGAGATCAGAGAAGTGCTCGACTACTTTCCGGACAGTGGCGGGATCACCGTACGACTTTTTCTTCAATACGGTCGCCATGACTCTCTCCGGGTCGGTCTTGAGGAGGTCCATACTCCGCTTCATTGCCTTGAGTAGAGATACGGTGCCATCAGGATCGGTTTCCACCTTCCGTCGGGTAGAGACGATGACTACAAAGGGAAATCCGCTTATGACCTTTCCGATGTCGAAGAGGACAGGAAAGCCCTTCCGCTCAAGCTCCAGCTTTTCCATGAAGGAGAAAGGAGAGGCTTGAATCCTTCCGGTCTCCAGGGCCTGCGCTCGGGCAGGGCTGTTACCCACGCCGTAGAGAATCTTGTAGTCGCGGTCGCGCACCAAACCCTTTTTTGCCAGCCCCTCGACTGAGGCGAATTCCGCGATGCCGCCAGCGCCCGTGACGCCGACGACCTTGCCCTTGAGATCATTGAGGGTCGATATGCCCTTGGCGCCGATGAGGGTGTAGTCGATGTAAGGCTGGATTCCTCCTACAACGACAAGCGGGGCGCCTTGGGCTATCGCCCGGACAGTAGGGACGGCAGCAGCCAAGGTGTAATCCACATCTCCGCCGATTAGTGCGGCAATCGCCGTGGGTCCGCCAATGATAAAGACAGGTTTGACCTCCAGCCCCTCAGCAGCAAAGAGGCCCAACTCGATGCCGAGGACTAGCGGCATGGTGCTGCTCAAGGTCGGTGTCTGGTACGCGAAGGTTAGAGGCAGAGGCGATTGCCTGGTGTTGGGTGCCGCGTAAGAAACTCGGATGGGCTCGGCAGCCAGCAGTCGAGAGGCAAAACAGATCACCAACGGCAGAGAAAGGCCCAGAAGTGCACGACGGTAAGCCAATCGAAACATCTTCGCTTGAATACTGCTGAAACGATCTAAGAGTCAAGCTTCGTAAGTCGAGGTTGTATTAAAGGGAGTTGCTGTTTTATAAGGCATCGAGGAGGGCGTGAGATATGGCAAATCGCTGGCTGTTTAAGACTGAACCCGGCGCCTATTCGTTTAACCAATTAGAAAAGGACAAGCGCACAGTTTGGGATGGGGTGAAGAACAATCTGGCCTTAAAGCATCTCTCTCAAGTTAAGAAAGGCGATCTCATCCTTATCTATCACACCGGAGATGAAAAGGCTGCTGTGGGTATCGCTCAAGCATTAACCGGGGCTTATCCTGACCCGACGAAAAAGGATCCCAAGCTGCTGGTCATCGATATCGAATCGATCAGAGCTCTTCCCCGGCCCGTAACGCTTGCCGAGATGAAAGCCAACAACAAACTCGGCAAGTTCGATCTTCTCCGTCTGCCGAGGCTCTCGATCATGCCGGTGAGCGAGGAGCAGTGGAAGATCATCGAAGAAATGGCGAGGGGATAAATGAAGTCCGATAAGAGCCGCTTTCACGATTACTCGCACGCGGTGGATTATGATGAGCTCATAAGACTCCGCCCCCTCCCTTGAAGCCCCCCTTACTTAGGTGTTAAAAGGCTTCTCTTAGGTGGTCGCATAGCTCAGTTGGTTAGAGCGCTTGCCTCACATGCAAGAGGTCGCAGGTTCGAGTCCTGCTGCGACCACCATAAAGTCATAACTCTCCCTTCCTGCGAGCCCCCGTTCTTCACCTTTGGCTTTCGTTCGATGCTGGGTTTTTTTAGAGCCTTGCCTTGCGCTAGCGTGAACAAAAAGGTTATGTGCTGGTAAGAAAGGAGTACAGCCATGAATGACATAAAGGGGACCGTTGAGGCAGCGACTCAGTTATACCAACAATTGGACGAAAAGCTTTCTCAACAAGGAGGCCTGCAGAACATTCTGAGCATGCACCGTAGGCTTCGCGAGGCGGTCTTTGCTATTAACAGCAGTGAGCTAGCGATGTTCTTGGGTGAGATCGAGCGCGTAAAGCAAACTCTCGATACGCTCAAAGCGGATCTAGCCGGTCTACAGTCCCTGAAGGACGCATTTAAATCGGCTACCCTTCATCCAGTTTAGCCCGGAAGGATTTTTGATAAAGCCTTATTAGAATCAGATATGCAGCGAGACCGAGTTTACGTAACGAATGCAGTTAAGCATTTCAAATGGAAGCCGTTGGGGAAACGTCGAAAATATCAACGTCCGCTGGCCAGCGAGATGGCCGCCTGTAAACCCTGGTTATCAGCAGAAGTCGAGCTTATTCGACCGCAGGTGCTGGTCTGTCTTGGAGCGACGCCAGCCCAGTCGGTTTTGGAAAGGAAGGTTTCAATAGGGAAGGAGCGCGGTAGATTCAGCAAATCGAAATTTGCCCCGGCCACTTTCATCACCGTCCATCCTTCCGCTATCTACCGCCTTCCAGAAAGAGAACAACAGAATGAGGAATACCGTCGTTTTGTAGGTGAGATGAAGCTCGTAAAGCGAAAACTTCTAAAACTTGAAAGTGAAAGAAAAAAAGACGAAGTAACAAGAGTAACAAGGATTTTGTTTCCGCCCCTCAACTGGCCTATAGCTTCTCTGTTAGCAATAACTCTAGTGAGATTCAGCTTGGCCCAGCCGCTACCGTAGTTTCCACGCTATCCCAAGTTTGGGAAAGGAAAGTGGCAACACCGGACCCCTTAACGACAGTCCATATGATCAGAACGACCAAGCCGATCATCAAGGCGTATTCCACGATACCTTGACCTTCCTGGTCGACTATCAACCTTGCTACAAGGTTCATTCAGCCTTCACCTCCTTTTCCTCTTGGTAGTACTATCTATCAACTCCTGTGCCAACAGTTACACTCGGGAAATCAATAGGTTAGCGGCCAAAACCTTCTCTTTTTTGCCCGGAAGAGCCACTTTTGCCCTGTCCATGACGACAATGACAAGTCAAATGCGTCCTTTACCCTGAAAGGAGGCGAGATGACGAGGGTTAAATCGTGAGGCCTAAAGAAGTCTGATTAGCTTCTCTTAGAAACCTTGCAGCTTCTTCCGGAGGCACCGGGTTAATAAAAAAGCCCGTCCCCCATTCAAAACCAGCCACTTTGATCAGAGTGGGCATGATCTCAAAATGCCAATGATAGTATTCGTGGGTGGTCGGGAAACGACCATCGATGGGAGCTGTGTGAAGAATAAAATTATAGGGGGGATCGCTGATGATCTTATTTAACCGCTTTAGGGTGGCAGAAAAGACGCGCGCCAAATCCTCCATGTCTTCGACAGTTGCCGCCTCAAACGTGGGGGAATGGCGTCTCGGTACGATCCATGTTTCGAAAGGAAAGCGGGACGCAAACGGTGCTAGGACGATGAAATGTTCGCTCGCAAGGATAAGGCGCCGCGCTTCGTCTTCCTCTTGGCGAAGGATGTCACAGAAGATGCACCGGTCCCGATACTGGAAAAATGTCTGACAACCCTGCAGTTCAATGGCAACGCTTTGAGGAATAATCGGCAACGCTATGAGCTGAGAGTGAGGATGT
>DASYRN010000124.1:0-28637 GCA_036004365.1 Binatia bacterium | reverse complement strand
CTCGCGATAGTTCTGATTGTCGTAGGCTTGGTGGGCTTTGTTCTCCCGGCCTTGCCCGGCGCTCCTATTCTGTTTGGCGGCCTTTTGGTGGCGGCGTGGGCGGACAATTTTATCTATGTTAGTTGGCCCACGCTCGTGATTCTCGGCGTTCTAACCCTCCTCACCTACGTTGTGGATTTCGCCGCGATTACCCTCGGGGTGAGGCGATTCGGCGCTTCGAAGCGCGCAGTCATCGGTGCTGCGATCGCCTCCGTCGTAGGTGTTTTTATCGGGCTCCCGGGTGTTTTGCTGGGCCCTTTCGTTGGCGGAATAATTGGCGAACTTTCCGCTCGTTCAGGCGTCCAAGCGGCGACGCGCGCTGGTATCGGCGCAACGATCGGACTGGCGCTCGGCGTGATTGCCAAACTGGCTTTGGCCTTTTGGATGTTGGGTATCTTCGCGATCGCGCGCTTCTTTTGAAGGGCTTGCGTTACTGACTCGCTTTCGCGAAGCCGCGGAGAGTATCCGCACGATCCTCTCCTTTAGCGTTGTAGGGGATGATCGCGATCTGCTGGATGCCGCTCTTTTTGATCCGCTCCACTTGTGCCCGGCACTCGGAGACAGTGCCAGCGATGGCAAACTTGTCCACCAACCAGTCGGGTATCACCTCCGCGTGGTTCGCCTCTTGCTCCATGTGGTGGTAATAGTCGTAGGTCTTGCGGATATCGGCCAGAACCTTCTGTTCCTTCTCGTCGAGAACGTACGGTTGCGGGTGCGCCACCACGCGCGCCACGTGAGCCTTCACCGCATCTTTAGCCCCGGCGTTATCCGACACCGCGCAAGGGACCCAGAGAACGAGAGTGATGTCGCTAAGCTTTCGTCCCGCGGCCTTAGCACCCGCCTCGATCCTTTCTTTCGCTTGCCGTAGATAATCATCGGCGACGCCGACGAGAACAATGATGCCGTCGGCGATTCTCCCGGAGAGCTCCAGCATCTTCGGTCCGCTGGCGGCAACGTAGATCGGCACCTTGCTTTTGCAAGGATGTTTGATGTGGATCTTGCCGGTGTCGAGCTGGACCTCTTTACCGGCAAAGAGATCGCGCATCTGCTGCAGTGATTTTTCGAAATAGGCAAGCGTCGCCGGCTTCATTCCCATCGTCTCAACCGAGCTGTCGCCGAGACCGATGCCCACGATGAATCGACCGGGACTGAACTCCTCCAATGTCGCATAGGCGCTGGCGACGACCGATGGATGGCGGGTTAGCGGATTGGTCACGCCGGTGCCGATCTTCACTTTCGAGGTATTCAGCGCAACCGCGGTCAGATTCACATAGGCCTCACGCCAGATGAGGTGCGAGTCACCCACCCAGATGTGGCTAAAGCCCAACTCCTCGGAGAGCTTGGCAAGCTGAATCATCCTGGGAAGGGGCTCTGTAGGAAAAAGCCCCACACCGTAATTCATCGTGTTCACTCCAAAATCCGAGGATAGAGACTCGAGGATTGAGGATGGCCTCTATCTTCTATCCTCAGTCTTTTTCTCAATCGACGCGATGCGTTCCGGCGGTGGTGTCTGCTGGCTCCGCCCCGCGACGCAGATTTCGCCGTCGATCATCACCATCGAGATGCCGGGCAGATCGCCTTTGGCGAAAGAATCTAGCGCATCCTTCGCCACCGAACCTGTAATCTTGTGGAGCAATACCATATCCGCGGGCCGCCCCTCTTCGAGCCGGCCGATGTTGAGACCGTGAGCATGGCCGACATTCCCTGTGGCCATGCACACCGCAACTTCGGGTTTCACTTCGCCCACCGAGGAAAGAAAAGCAATCTCGCGCAGCATCCCGCGCGGAATGACTCCCGTCCCGCCCGGCGTGTCGGTACCGATCAGCACGCGGTGATACGCTTTGTGGGCTTTGACTGTGTGAATGAGACTTAGGGCCATTCGGTAGTTGCCGGAGCTGCAGATCTCGACGTAGTACTCAGTCTCGGCCACGATCCTGATCACTTCCTCCTCGGCCATAGGAATAGGCCCACCCGTAATGTGCCCGACGACATCGGGTTGGATCTTCTTCACGATCTCAAACCCTGCCAATTGACTTACGCCAGAGCGGGAGACACCGCCGGAATGGATTTTGACTTTGATTCCACGTGCCCGCGCCCATCGTACGTAGCGCTCCGCCTCGCCGTTTGGCAAGAGACTGTAATCATAGAAGATGAACTTAACCAGACGAATCCCGACAGCGGCGATCTCATCAAAATCCTTTTCTGTCAGTCCTGGCACCAAAAGCAAGGTGCCGGCGAAGACCTTCACTCCCGAAGGCCGAAGGTTGTCGTAGCAACGTTTAGTCACCAACGCGAGCGCGAGCGCCGTCTTGGGGTCCGGCGGCAACGGCAGACCGGGAAAATGAAGTTCACCGGCAGAAATCAAAGCGGTGACACCGCCGTGCATGTAGTTGGTAATCCAGGAAAGCGAGTTCTGCGCCGGCGTATATTCGCCGATCGAGGGATGCGAATGGGAATCGATCAGGCCGGGGATCGCCGTGATACCCGCCGCATCGATGACGCTGTCTGCTTTCTGATTGAGACCATTACCGATCACTCGGATAAGGCCATCTTCGATGTAAATCGAGTCGGCTTTACGAAGCGGACTTCTCAAGTCACCCGTTACCAAAATTCCAATGTTCTTGATAAGGACGGAAGACATACAAACGAGAGCGAGAATGAGTTTCGACGGCCAACTATAGCAAAGCCGCTAGGTAAGAAAAAGCCAAGGAAACTTGGGAAGGCGGTTGGTACCGGCTAAGCGGCGAACAGCTCGCGCATGATCTCTTTTATCGCATCCGTGTAAGCTTGCCCCAGATGACCGGCGGCTGGGGTAGGAACTGCGCGCTGAACTTGCCTTTCCCAAACAAGAGTCCCATCTTCGATGCGAACCAATTTAAAGTCCACCCAAACCCTTACGAACTGCCGCTCCGCGCTCCAGCGGCGAATCTCTGTAAGAAAGAGAAGACCGGACAACTGACTTTCACGCGCGATTTTCACGGACTCCGCGACGCTCCCGGGGAAAGCAACCAGCCGCTTATCTCTCGTCTCGGGATGGGAAACCTGCATTCCTCTCTGGCCAAACTCTTCAGCCAGCGATTCCCGCATCAGCCCCATGACAGTCTGTCTTTCTTCAGCCGAGATCTTTCCTGCCACCTCCGCCAAAGAACGCAGTGGATTCGTTCCCGGCAGGCGGAGCTCCAAACCCGTGGAGTTTCTAACCCTCGCAAGCCAAATGGTTGATTCCTTAGGCAAGCGGTCCAACGGCAACGGCGTGGACACCTTCGTGCTGCAGCCGGAAGCCGCGAAGAAAGACACAAATAGAATGCAGGCAACGGCGCCTAGTTTTGTTTTGAATTTACCCGCAGCATAGGCCAAAAAGACAAGACCGCATCCTAAAGCCACGTCGGTGGGACCTAAGGGAAGATCTAATCGAACTGAAAGATAGAATCCAAAAAAAGCCATCAACACCCCCAATAACGAGGAGAGCGACAAGAAAGAGGTCATTCCCCGAATCAAAGGCCTGGCCGCAAGTGGAGGCAGCACCAGGAAGCCAAAGATGAGCAGCGGGCCCGCCATGATGACCCCAATAGCGATGCTCAACCCGGCAAGAAGATAAAGCATGATATCCCAGAACAGATTCCCGCCTTTTAAAAGAAAGGCTAAGTCGCGGTCAAATGAGGCTAGGAGAAACTCCCGACGGAAAAGAAGCATGCCTGCAAGTACTGACCCGAACACACCAAACAAGATTTTGATCTCTGTCCGGGACAGAGCAATGACCTCACCCTTTAACAGGCTAAGGATTTCAACCTCGCCGACAGGGTTAAAGACAATAAAGAGGATCGTGAGGGCCCCGGCTAAGGAATAGGCAGCGGCAAGGCGACCTTCGGCCAACCCCTTGCCTCGGTGCTCGAGATAGCCCAGGAAGCCCATTCCCAAAAAGGTGAATAGCAGAGATCCCACCATCCCGACGGTTCGTTCACCCCCTCCCAGGGTGCTGAGAAGGCCCATCTGTTGCAGCCAAAGTGCAAATGCCACTCCAGCGCCTGCAATCTGGGGAAGGGTCAAGCCGAGAAAAACCGTTCTTCGCAGAATGAGGTGGGCACCGACCAAAGGGCAGACTAACCCAAGGACACTGCTCCCCAATAGCGCGGGAAAAAGCAAAAAGGAAGGGCTCAGGATTTCAAGAAAAGTTTCCATTTACAAAGCTGGATTCTCTTTTGATTCCCACCACGTTTTGCCTTTGTCAACACGAAGGATCTTATCCGCAACGGCACGGACCATATCGAGATCATGGCTGGAAAAAAATACTGTGAGTTTGTTATCACGGTTAAGCTTGATCAGAAGTTCGGTAATGGCCTTCCTTGATTCCTGATCCACTCCGGCGAGGGGCTCATCCAGTATTAGGATTTTGGGATTAACCATCAACGCCCGAGCGATCAGGATTCGCTGCTTCTGCCCGCCCGAAAGAGAAAAAAAAGACTTCGCGACAAGATGGCTTAAGCCGACCTGATCCAATGATTTCTTTGCTTTCTCTTTTTCCTCGGACGGCATCCATTGATAGGGCCGCAGGCGTCCATAGGAGCCCATCTCGACAACCTCGCCCGCAGTCAGAGGAAAATTGGGGTCGAGCGAACTGCTCTGGGGAACATAGCCAAAGTCGGATAAGAGACAATCACGCTCAAGGGAACCGCTGAGGATCGGCAAAAGTCCAAGGATGGCCCTGAAAAGGGTTGTCTTGCCGGAGCCATTAGGGCCGGCCATGCCGATAAGGTCGCCCAGATGTATCGTCAGATCAATCCCTCGAAGGACTGGCTCCGAATCGTACCCAAGACTCACCGCCTTGAGGGAGACTAGCGGGTGAGGCCCATCCACAGAACCTCCTCCCCGCTAATTATCGCAAAAATATCGACCTCGTCAAAACCTTAGCTGCCTTTAACAGCTCCAACCATAGTCCGGATATTATAGTCAATCATTTTAATGTAGCTATCGGCTGCCGGCTCGCCCCCGACCATATCCGGCAGTTTAAGAGCCTTAGCTCCGGTCTCGCTGGCAAGCCGTCGGGGGAAACGGTCACTCTGTGGACCATAGATGACCAACTGTGCTTTTTCCTGCTTCATCTTTTGCGCCAAATTCACCAAATGATTTGGTGTTGGCTCGATTCCAGGTTTTATCTCAATAAATCCTACTTGTTCTAAGCCAAAGCGCTTCGCGAAGTAACTCCACTCAAGGTGGTAGGTTACGATCTTAGTGCCTCGAAGAGGAGCTGCCATCTCCTCCCAGCGAGGCATCCAACGATTCAGTTCCGCGAGATAAGTTTTTAGATTTTGCTCAAAAGTCTGTCGGTGCTGAGGAAAGTTGCGCGACAGTCCCTCCGCGATGTTCTGAGCCATAATCCTACCGTTAGATGGGTCCAAATTATAGTGGGGATTTCCTTTCGGATGGAGGTCTCCCTCCGAGCGGTCTATGCGCGTAGGAACCTCCAGTACATTCACGCCCGCAGAGCAATCTATGTACCCTGGTTGTCCGGGTAGAATGCGTGCGTTACTGGCAACCTCCAAAAGGGCGGGAACCCAGGAAATTTCCATATCCAATCCCATCAGCACAAAAAGATCGGCTTGGTTTAGTTTCGGAACAAAGCTGGGTCTGACCGGGACTGCATGCATGAACTCTACGCCCCTTGCCAGGCTCTCCACACTGACCAGTTCTTTGCCTATCTGCTTCGCGATATCCGCCAGATCTGGAATCGTAGTAATCACACGGATCTGCTGAGCATGAAGTGGGCCGCTCGGGATCCATAGCAGAGCAGCGAAAAACACAAACGTTATGAAACGGCAACTTTTTAAATTGATTTTCATATCTGCCTCCTCACATCGCAAGTAATTATCGGGTGCGGAAGCCGTGCGTGTGCGCTCCAAGCACGGTTGTCCACTGCAGGAAGAACTGATGTCCTCTTTCTGCCTTGTCATCGCGGACTTTGTCATCGAGAAAACTATATTGGAAGCGTAGCCGGTTGAATTCGCTTAGATTCCAGGTCAGAAATGGGGAATAGCCATATGTCTTCTTTCCCGGACTATCGATACTAGGGGCATAATCAAAAAGGAAACCCGTGGACCAGTTCCGATTGAGCTTGACCTCGCCATAGCTATAACCACCTAACGCTATCCTGCGTTTGCGGAGATCCTCAGGCCGCTCCACGCGCTCGCTGTTGGCGAACAACTCAGTGCCCCAGGTAAAACCCTGATACAGAGTACTATCCAGAGGCTGGTACCGATACGTCAGATCGACCCCACTCAAGGTCCTGTCGCTACCGAAGACATCCCCTGGCGCGCGGAATGACGGGGTGTAAGCGAGACTTGAGCCTAGCTCAATACTGTGATTATCCGTGAGGTCAAAATAGGTGTGAAGCCGTCCTAGATAGGTAAACCGGCTCCAGGAACGAGACTTGGTGTCGTCTACCCTCTCATTTTCTTCCCCGATCTTGTTGTACCCACCGAAGGTGCCCTGCAAGAAAAATGGCGTGGGAAACAGATAGGCAAGCTCAGCTCCATCCGCCTTGCTTTCACCTCCAACCATCCTCTCTAGAGAAAGAGGGGCATTGACAAAAGGAAGCTCATGCTCGTGGAATTTAGGCAGTCGACCGAAGTCGGCAAAGAGACGGCCCGCCCGAGCGGTTAGATTCCAGGGAAGAGAGGTGGTCACGATCGTTGCCTCCTCCAACTCCACACCTTCTTTACTCGCATTGATGAACGAGAAGGCTCTAGCAAAAGGGTCTATGGAGGCGGCAAGTCCCAACTCAGCAGCGCGGAAGTTAAAGTCTCCTCCTACCTTTGCTCGATGTTCTGCCGTCGCATCGATGGCCATCCCTATGGCAGGATTGAGCGCCGACGGGGCGCTCTGGACTGCTTTGACGGACTGCTCCACCTGGCCGAGCTTTGCGGAACTTGCCGTTTTCTCCTTCTCCAGTTGGTCAATCCGTTCTAAAGCACCTTTCAACAACTTTTCCACCTCCGCAAGCTGTCTCTTCACCGCCTCAATAGCGGCGTCCTGTCCGAACACTAGCCTTGGAACGAAGGTCGCCGAACAAAACACAATAGACGCCAATAGCACAAGCAAGTTATGCTTAAGCAACTCCATAAATCTACCTCCCTAAAGACAGAAATCTTCCCCTCCCACCCGAGCGGGAGGGTAAACAAAAAATTAGATGTGAAAAAAGAAGTTAGAGAGAGGAGATCGCTGGAGGCGCGCGAATGCTTTGAGAATCAACCGAAAACCAACCGAAAAGTTGAGGCTCACGAACAATAATGAATGACGCCTGATAAGTGGGCGCCCAATCGAACGGGCCGGGCGCCAAACCTATCTGGGTCCGTCCCCCATGGTAGCAGCTACAATCCTTGCTGACCTGAGCAGCAAGAGTGAAGGGATGGAAATGTAAAGGCAGGAAGAATACTGCGAGCAAGAGCGCGCTCGCAATTAAATGGCGAGGACCCGTCTCCTTCTTCAACGAGGAGAACATGACCACGCTTTTTATCCGAGGAACTTTAACCTGTCAAGATATGCCTATATGGTTCAACCTAGAAGCTCGGGTGGATTGGAAATTGATGTTGGCCAATGCCCTCCTTGGCCGGGTCCGGTTTCCACCCTAGTCATGGTATATTTTCTGATTACAGGCTGAGTTGTATAGGAGAAAGCGTTGCTAGGTCATACTCACCACCAGCATGATCTGTCCGAATTCACGGACGCGGAGAGAGGCATCCAAGTCTTGATGTTCTCTCTTTGGGTGCTCGGCCTTACAGCAGCGGCACAAGCCGTTGTAGTGTGGCTAAGCGGTAGCGTGGCGCTGCTCGCTGATACGATTCACAATCTCGCCGATGCATTGGTTGCCGTCCCTCTATGGTTTGCTTTTTCTATCTCAAAGAGGAAGCCGACGTCCCGCTATCCCTACGGCTTCTATAGGGTTGAAGACCTAGTGGGCGTCGCTGTGCTGTTGGCTATTTTCGCCAGCGGCATCTGGACCGGCTATGAATCTATCCAACGGATCATCCATCCCCAAATCCCACAGAACATTCCCCTAGGAATTCTGGCCGGATTCATCGGCGGGGCAGGAAACGAGATTGTGGCGCGGTACCGGCTCAAAGTAGGAAAGGAGATCCGAAGCCTTGCCCTGATGGCCGAAGGGCACCATGCCAGGGTGGATGCCTTAACCTCTGTCGGTGTGGTGGTTGGTTTGGGACTCGTCGCTCTGGGCTTTCCTCTGGCGGATCCTGTGGTCGGGCTGATCATTACGGCTTTTATCTTCTCGATCGTCCTTGAGGTTGGCAAGGATCTCATCCCGCGCCTCGTGGGAAAGACTGAGGATCATGACGTGGATGAGATCAGGGCCATTGCCGGGCAGGTGGACGGGGTCAAAGAGGTTGGCCTTGTGAAGCTCCAGTGGTTAGGACACCGCTGTTTTGCTGAGCTGTGCATCGCGGTTCCCCCGCTGATCTCGATCACAGAGGCTCACAGGATAACCGAGGAAGTACGACATGAGCTTCTGCACCATTTTTCTGCGCTTGTCGATGTGACGATTCATGCTGATCCTCACACGGGCCAATCTCCTGACCCTTTTCACAATCTAACGGCACACCATTTTTGAAACTTTAGGAGGTTAAATGCCCGTAGATAGGGTTGCTCACTCGGTATTGTTTTTTTTCTTGGCTGGCTTGTGCGAGATCGGTGGTGGATGGCTTGTCTGGCAATGGATGCGGACGGGCCGAGGTGTGCTTTGGGGTCTTGCTGGAGGATTGATCTTGATTCTCTACGGTTTCATTCCCACCTTTCAGCCTGCACACTTCGGTCAAGCCTATGCCGCTTACGGAGGCTTTTTCATTGTGCTGTCCCTGCTTTGGGGTTGGCTTCTGGATGGGAATGTTCCGGACCGCTTTGACCTTATCGGAGGTGCAATCGCGCTGGTAGGCGTCTCGGTCATTATGTACTGGCCAAGATGATAGCGATCTTTCTTTTCATAATCGGGATTTTGATCGTTCTGTGGTCGGCAGAGAGGTTAACCGACGGCGTCCTTGCTACTGCTGCCGCTTTTTCCGCCAGCGCCTTTTTCATTGGAGTTCTAGTCTCCGGATTTGAGCCGGAGAACTTGGTCACGGGTCTTGTGGCTAATTTCGAGGAGTTACCTCAAGTCGCCTTAGGTACTGTAATTGGGGCGGCTATCTTTATGCTTTTGGGCGGATTCGGTGCCGCCCTTTTAATCGTTCCCATGAAAGTAGAGATCCCTCGATCGGGGGCACTGGCCATGATGTTGAGCCTTTTTCCCTTTGGATGGGTTCTTCTGAACGACGAGGTAGTAAGCCGCTCGGAGGGGTTGTTGCTCGTCTTTGTATGTGTGGCGCTTATGGCTTGGCTCTATCGGACGTCGCCGGTTCTGCTCACCGCTCGCTCTCACGACGAAGCTGAGGTGGCTATGGAAAAGCCTCCATCGCGTTTGCCAGCCCTTGTCCTCGTTGTTGCAGGGAGCGTAGGGCTTATCATCGGCGGTGAACTGCTGGTCCGGGGGGCCGCTGGCATCATTCAGCGGTTCGATATTTCCGAGACCTTCTTCGGTATGACAGTCGTCGCGATAGGGGAAAGCCTAGAGGAGACGGCCCGTATGGTCTCCCCGGCAAGGAGAGGCCACTTCGATGTGGCGCTCGCCAACGTCGTTGGGACAACGATCATTTTATTGACGGTAAATTTAGGACTCATAGCCCTTCTTCGCCCGATCCTCGTTGATCCATGGGTCTTGAAATTTCACACTCCCTTCTTGATTGGTTGTGTCCTACTGGTTGGAGCCCTGTTGGCGATGACCAAGCGGCTCACAAGATGGATGGGGGCGATGCTAATTCTCCTCTACGCGCTATACGTAGGGATAAACCTTTTCATGGAGTGGTCAAGATAGGAAGCTGGAGTGACCGGCCGCCAGATTCTTTCACCCTGCTGACTGGATGGTGGGGCGACCCTGCGGCTGCCTTGGCCATCGTCTATTTCTAAAAAAAAGAGGGAAAGGAAGTGCAAGGAGGGCGGGAAGGCCTAAAGTACGACGCACGATCTCGTCTTGATGACCAGAAAAATTTCCTGGCCTTCGGTCAGGCGAAGTCCACCAACAGCCCCCGCAGTCAACCGAACGATGAAGGTCTCCCCGGCTTTCACTCTTAATATGGACTGGCCGTCCACTGTTTCGATGCTCTCGATCTTCCCGGCAAGAACGTTTCCAGCTGAAATCCCTTCGGGCCGCTTCGTGGCGACCAATACATCATCGCCAGGAATCCTGACTTGCAAAAAGGAATTGGCCGGTTTGTCCACGTAAGGGATAAAAAGCTCCTGCCCAGACTTCAGCAGAACTCTGCTCCTTCCTGCGTGAGCATTGGAATCCGCGAGGCGGGTATCGAAAACATTCTCAATTTCGATCTCATCTAGATCTGACAAAAACAGCCGTGAAGCCAAGACGTCATGGGGCACGCCTTGGGTGACAACTTTGCCTTCTCGAATCATGATCACCCAGTCTGCTAGGGAGAGAACTTCTGTAGGGTTGTGGCTGACGTAAATCATGGGGATGGCGAATTCATCCCGCACGCGGCGGAGATAAGGAAGAATCTTTTCCTTGAGCCCTATATCCAGAGAGGCTAGAGGCTCGTCCAAAAGCAGAAGTTGCGGACCTGACAGAATCGCCCGCGCCAGCGCGACTCTTTGAATCTCTCCGCCCGAAAGGTGAGTGACCCGCCGCTCCAGCAGGTGATGGATTTCCAGTAGCGTGATGACATGATCGAGATTTATGGCGCCATCAGGACTGGAACCTCTCTTTCGCTTTGACCCGAAGAGGATGTTCTTTCTTACCGATAGGTGGGGGAAAAGGGCGGCCTCCTGCGGAACATAGCCGATGCCGCGCTCTTGCGGTGACAAGTTGATTCCCCGAGAAGAGGAGAGGAGAGTCCTTCCTCCGACCTCGATCTCACCCTCGGAAATCCCCCTAAGCCCCGCGATGACATCGAGCAGGGAAGTCTTGCCGGACCCGGAAGGGCCGAAAATCGCCGTTACCTGCGCCTCAAGAGAAACGTCAATGTCGAGGGTGAATCTTACCAGTGGAAGGCGACAGCGTAAGAGCATACCGACTCAAGCTACACCTTTGGGTCGCACAAGCGCCTCGGAGATCCCAACTCCCGCAAAAGCGAGGATGACGGTGATCACCATTAATCCAAGCGCCTCCGCGTCCTTCCCAAGTTGCACGAAGTCAAAAATGGCCAGCGAAAGGGTTTGAGTTCGGCCCGCGATGTTGCCCGCGACCATGATGGTCGCTCCGAACTCTCCCAGGGCACGCGAGAAGGCCAGAAGCCCGCCAGCAACGATGCCTTTCCAGGCCAGAGGGATTGTCACTGTGAAAAAGATTCTCAGAGGAGAGGCACCCAAGGTTGCTGCAATCTGTTCGAGCCGAGGATTGACCTCTGCGAAGGAGGTGCGTGCAGATCTGACCAGAAGGGGAAAGGACATTACCGCCATGGCCACGAGCACCCCTTTCCAGTTGAATAAAATCTCTACACCCCGCTCATAGAGCCAGCCTCCGAGCGGACTTCTTCTGCCAAAGATCTTTAGAAGAATAAGCCCCGTGGCCACAGGCGGAATCACCAGGGGAAGGAGCGCGACCGTTTCAAGGAAGCTATTGAAGCGACTTCTCTTCCGAGCGAGAAACCATGACAACGCAATCCCAAATGGAAAGATAGTCAGGGTGCTGGCCAGGGCGACCCCAAGGGAGAAGAGAGTGATGTTCCAGGTCGCTTCGCTGAAAGAGATCAACAGATGCCCTCAACTCGGACAGGTACTATCGCAGCACCACAAACCCGTATTTTTCAAACAAACCTTTCGCCTCCGGAGTTGCGAGAAAATTCAGGAATTCCCGTGCCGCACCTTTCTTCTTCGACTCCTTGACCACGGCAACCGGATAAGTGATCTTTGGTCCCTTAGCTATAGGCACCTCGTAAGCAATCCGGACTTTCCTGGAGATAGCGGCGTCGGTCTTATAGACGAAGCCAGCCTCTACGTTGCCCGACTCCACGCTCGCTAGAGTCGCGCGGACATTCAAGACGGGAACAATCTTTTCCTTTATTCCATCCCACAAACCTTCTGACTCCAAATACTTTTTAGTATAGACGCCCACGGGCACTGTGGAAGGTTCAGCCAAGGCGATCCTTTTCATCTCCGGTTGAAGCAGGTCCCTGGGCGAGCGCAGAGCAAGCTTGGAATCAACAGGCAAAACAATGACGAGCTGATTCGAAAGCAGGTTCTTTCGGGTGGTAGTCTCGATCCGCCCCTTCTTGTCCAGATTGTCCAGCTGTGCCAGATCGGCCGAGAAGAAAATATCAGCGGGCGCCCCTTCGTCAATCTGCCTGGCCAGATCGCTAGAAGCACCGAAGTTGAAGGTGGCTTGGTTTTTTGTCTTGGACTGATAAACCTTGCCGATCTCATTCAAGACGTCGGTCAGGCTGGCCGCGGCCGAAACAAGGATCTCCTCAGCCTTCACTGGCAGGCTTAAACCCAAAGTCAGAAACACCAACAACACAGCTACGCTGTTTTTCCTCATCCATCTTCCCTTCTCATGGCTTCACGCTGCTTCTATCTCTACGACCTTTCCTGTGTCGCGCGTGTCGTACCCACCCAGCGCTTCAAGCTCAACCCTAAAAGATCCACTCACGATTGTATCCAGCAGTGCTTTCAACCCTGGGAGGCTGTTGTAATAGGTCTTGGGAATCACCAGATCATAACGCTCGCGCTGAAGCGGAATAAACTCCAGACCGAAGATTGAGGCTGCAGCCCGCACCCCGATTCCCACATCAGCCAAACCAGCTTTGACCCTTGCGGCCACCTCGAGATGCGACAAGACCTCATCGTTGTAACCTTTGACCTTACCCGGTTGAATTCCACCGGCTTCCAGTTGGCGATCGAGAAGACGCCGCGCCCCTGAGCCCTTTTCCCGGTTCACAATCTTCACGTCACGGCGTCCTAAATCGGCGATCCCACGGATTTTCTTGGGGTTCCCTTCTCGTACAATCAATCCTTCTTCCCAATGAGCAAAAGTCACAACGAGACAGTCCAAGCCCTTGAGGTTGCGCTGCAGATAAGGAAGGTTCCAGGCCCCCGAACGCTCATCCACCAGATGGACCCCCGCGGCGTGTATCTCGCCTCGCTTCAACGCGCTGATCGCGACACTGCTCCCCATGAGGCAAGGTACTAAGTTGTCCTTGCCCAATCGGTGCAGATATTCGGCAGCTATAAACATGGCTGGGTCGCAGCCGCCAACAACGATTTGCCGCTCCACTGCCTCGCGACTCTTAAAGAGCTGAACCTTCACGCGCTTGGCACTCGATCCAGACCCAACAACCAAACCGTCAGCGGTCGCTGAAAGATTGGCGAGCTCGCCTAAACCCGCGAGGGGCCGAACCAGGAGCCGCCCACCAATTTGAACGACCTGAGCCCGCACCTTAGTCATCCTTTTGGGCAGCGGACCCATCAGTTCCCCCTCGACCAGCTCGCTCCCTGACTTGAGGCTGAATAGATCCTCCACTCTGCAGCGCAATGCCTTAGCGAGTTGAAGAGCGACGGAAGTGGCAGGAGAATATTGGCTGGCCTCAACAGCGCAGACCGCTTGCCGCGTGATGCCCGCCATATCGGCAAGCTTCTTTTGAGAGAGTCCCGCTAACTGGCGCTTTTTCCGCAGCCGGTTTTCGATTTCCGGTTGACTCGACGGCGCGTCCGGTTGTTTCATAAGCTATGATACTTGACTTTATGTCAGCTATCATGTCATCACCACAACTGTCAAGTCGTTATAGAGGCTGGGGCAGTCTCCTAATTTCTACTGATTTATATTTTTGGATTCTCGCAGCATCAGGCGCAGGGCACTTCGTTGGCCATTTTGCTGCTTCCGATTGGCCTCCTAGCTGCTGTGCTACTACCACGCGGGCTATGTAGATTTCAGGGTTGCGGGTTTATTGGCAGTTGGATTTTCCCTTGCGGCTTCGATGGGTGCATTGAGGACCACACATGTCCACGGCAACTGGCTTAGTCTCGCTGCGGGAACTGAAATTGAGTTTACTGCGAGCAACACCTCTGACCTTGCGGCTCCCGGGAGTCAGCCGCCTGTTGGATAGTAGTGTTCAGGTCAGGCTGAGTGTCGGCCACTTTAACCGTGAATATCTCCCAGCGGTAGCCGTCGGGGTCGCTGATCCAAATCTTATCTTGCAAGGCAAAGCAACAATCCACATTCATTTCGTCTACGATTGCGAGACCTGCTTTGTGGAGTCGCTGCTTCGCCGCAAGAACCTCAGCGGTGCTTATTACCTCTATGCCAAGGTGACTTAGAGCACCCCGGTCGCTGATCTTCCCTTGGTAGTTTAACGTGAGATTGAGCGGAGGCTCGGCGACGTCGAACTTTGCATATCCCGGTTTCCACTTAACCGGCTCGAGCCCGAACACCGCCCGATAAAATTCCACCGAACGGTTCACATCGGTGACGTTTAGGGCAACGTGAACTTTTCTTGCAGTCGACATAAGAAATACCTCCTTTGGTTTTAGTTTACTTTTCTACTTTCACCCTCTTGAGCAGATTCCGTTAAAAGATGGCCCAGTTTTTCAGTGGGGAAGGAGCACAAGAACTCTATGCGACGCTGGATTTGTTGTGCTGCATCCCTGAACGTACGGAGTTTTTGTTCATCTGTTCCGGTCGCGGCTGCAGGGTCGGGAATACTCCAGTGGGCAACATGGGGCTCACCGGGAAAGATGGGACAAGATTCTTTTGCCTGGTCACAAACGGTGATGATGATGTCGAATTTGGTATCTCTGAACTCGTCCCAGGACTTACTGCGGGCGTCCGCGGCGCCGATTTTGTATTGATCTCTCAAGACTTGCAGTGCAAAAGGATTGACTTCCGCGGTGGGTTTGCTCCCGGCGCTATAGGCTTCAAACCGACCCTTGCCAATCTTTTTCATGAGGTATTCGGCAAAAATGCTCCGCGCCGAGTTACCGGTACAGAGGAACAGTATCTTTTGCGGCTGTTGGTTCACTGCCATAGCTTACCCCCTTCATATTCGTTTAGCCGAATGTAATACGCGCATACACATATGTCAAGACATATACATAAATTTATGTTAAGATGAGAAACCATGAAGATAAACCAAGTCAAAGGATTCAACGTGGAGCGTCTCTTTCAGGCACTCGCAGACCGGACAAGGCTGCGGCTGCTCAATCTGATGGGTGACCACGAAGTATGCGTATGTTTTTTGGTTGAGGCTTTGGGATTGAACCAGCCTAAAATCTCGCGTCATTTAGCTTACTTGCGCCGGGCAGGGATCGTCAGTGTGCGGCGCGAGGGAAAGTGGATGCACTACCGGATCATGCCGCCGGCGGACTCTTCTGCGGCAAGCCTGCTTGCCGCGGTGCGTGCTTATCTAGCCAATGATCCACGAATGCAAATGGATCGTAGCCGGCTAACCAAGCTTTGCTGCGCGCCCAGTGTTCCTGCGGCTCTCAAGAGGGCGCCGAAACCGTCAAGTCTTGTCCGTGCGGAAGTCGTCGAGGGATGAAAAGATTTGCTGCTGAGCTTTTCGGAACATTTGCGTTAGTCTTCGCCGGCACAGGCGCTATCATTGCCAATGATGTGACTGGTGGTGCAGTAACGCATGTCGGCATTGCGCTGACGTTCGGTCTTATTGTGCTCGCGATGATCTATACATTTGGCGAGGTCTCAGGAGCTCATTTGAATCCGGCTGTGACACTCGGGTTTTGGATGGCTGGGCGTCTCCAGAGTCGCTTGGTTATACCGTACGTACTGAGCCAGTGTATCGGCGCGCTACTTGGAAGCCTTCTTCTGCTCTTGATTTTTCCTTACCATCCGACGCTTGGGAGAACAGTCCCAGCAGGTCCAGCCATGCAAGCGTTTCTGCTCGAGCTGGCCCTTACTTGGATTCTAATGCTCGTTATCCTTAGTGTCTCAACCGAAGCAAAGGAAAAAGGCATTATAGTAGGAGTAGCCGTCGGGGCAGTCATTGCGCTTGAGGCTCTGTTTGCAGGGCCGATCTCCGGGGCATCGATGAATCCCGCCCGTTCTCTAGGGCCCGCGCTAGCTTCACGTCACTTCGCAGACCTGT
The DNA here is from genome assembly GCA_036004365.1 of Binatia bacterium. Taxonomy (GTDB): domain Bacteria; phylum Desulfobacterota; class Binatia; order UBA9968; family UBA9968; genus DP-36. The sequence goes on along the minus strand of DASYRN010000124.1, from coordinate 12,453 downwards.
GGGTTTATCTGACGGCCCCCGTGATTGGGGCATTGCTAGCTATTCCTGCATGCAAATGTATGCAGGAAAGCGAGCGCTGTTGTATGTCATTATCGCGCCAGAAAAAGACTCTTTGAAAGCTAAGAGTTGAACATTCTAAGGTCTAGGAACGGCGACGAAATGCCCTGCTCAGAGCTCGTCGTTAACGAAGGAGGCTACGCACATCTTGCAGGATTGTCTTTGGGTCTGGCGCGGCGCCGGAGTAACCGAAGCGCATCATGCTTTTCTGATCGATCAGGGCCGTAAGCGTCGTGTGGTTCACAAGACCGCGGGCCTTTCTCTCGACTTTAACGCCAAACACCTTCCAAACGGATTGGAGTGACTTCTCATCTCCGGTTAGGAATGACCAGTTTGTGAAATCGACGTTGTGGCGTTCCCCGTAGGATCCAAGAACATTAGGGCTATCCACTTCTGGATCTGTGGTAATCGAAAGGAAATAAACCGCTTTCCGTTCACTGGGCGTCAGGTTCTCCTGTACTCGACGCATATTGGCTGTAAGCAAAGGACAAACGTCAGGACATGTCGTGTACATGAAGGTGAGAACGACAACCTTGCCTCGCAACGTATGAAATCTGAAGGGGGCGCCCGTCTGGTCGGTCAACGAAAAATCTTCGATGGGAAGACGAAGTTGGCGGCGCTGGCCCTCTTTGCCCGAAGGAAGGTCGTGGCTTATCGCTTGCCCTTGAACCCCAAGAAGGACAACTGAAAGAAGGCGTAACAACCGGAATTGGATGGACGCCCTAGGCATCAGGTGCTTTTTCCTCTCCTGGTTCATCGTAGCCAAACACAATCTCCCAAGGTACGCTGCAGTGGGCCCATACCAAAGGCTCGAATTTCTCCCACCATTCGAGCGAGCGATCTCGCTGGCTTAGGACACGAACCACGAACACCATGTCCTGGATTTCCGCTCCGCTGAGCGCAGGCCCATAAGCAGGCATAATGCCTCTTCCCTGCGTGATGATGTTTCGAATCTGTGTGACGCTACGCCGTTGCACCGTCTCACGAAAATCCGGAACAGGCGTCGGAAGCGAAGCGGAAACGGGACCGTCTCCCTTACCGGACCCACCGTGGCAACCTAAACAGCGCTGAGCATAGTTTCTCTCCATCCGCTCGCTGGACCCGCAGCCGAGGATTACAAAAAAGAGGAGGTTCAATAAAACCAGTCGCCGGATCAACACTCACCCTCCTCTGAAAGACAAGTCACTTTGCTCCTAACACAGCTTGTTCTCTCTTCCAAGCAACCGGCGGGGCCGATTCGATTGACACCTAATCCAAATTCGTGTTACGAGCAAAAAGCCCTTATGCCCAAGGTTACTCGCTTCGGCGTATCGTTGGAAGATGACCTGCTGCGCTCGTTCGACCGCAGCATTGGCGAATTGGGCTATGCGAATCGGTCGGAGGCCATAAGAGACCTGATCCGCGACCATCTCGTACAGAAAAAAGTCAGCAGAGGAAATGAAGAGATTATTGGAGTCGTCAGCCTGGTTTATGACCACAGGACCCACAGACTTGGAGATCTGCTCGCTGACATGCAGCACAAGGCCAAAGTAGCCATCAATGCAAGTCTGCACATCCATCTTGATGAAAACAACTGCTTGGAGGTTATCGTGATTCGGGGAGTGGCGGAAAAAGTTCACGAAGTGGCAGGCAGGCTCATTGCCACCAAGGGAGTCGAAAACGGCAAGCTCGTAACTACCACCGCGCAGATTCCGCGGGACTAAATTTTTTTTCTTATGCGTAGCACGATTTGTAAAAACATACTACTGAGGAGTTTGGCATCCTATGAACCCGCAACTCGTTGCGATCTTCATCTTTCCTTTTTCTCTTCTTTTGCGCGTCGCGCCAATTTTTGCGCAAGTTACGCAATCGCCGCTAGCTCAGCCGGTCGAGGTTTACGTGTGGGGCAAGCAGCCGACATCGGCAGCCACCGAACAGACCCGGTGGGCGAAAGACTTGGAGCTCCGGCCATCCAACACTCCCAGCGATGTGATGCGCTTGGTTCCGAGTCTCATCATCGGCCAGCACCACGGCGGAGGTAAAGCAGATCAGATTCTATTCCGCGGCTTTGATTCCGATCACGGTACCGACTTCGCGGTCTTCATCGACGGCATCCCCGTCAACATGGTCAGCCATGGCCATGGCCAGGGATACGCGGATCTTCACTGGCTCATTCCTGAAACCATCGATCGGGTCGAAATTTACAAGGGTCCTTATTTTGCTCACCTGGGGGATTTTGCGACTTCCGGGGCGATGAACATCATCACAAAGAGAAGGGACAAGGACTCGAGCGCCACTGTTAGCGGAGGCAGCTTCAACACGCAGCGTTACGTCGGTATTCTCTCGCCTCCGGAAGGGACCTTTCTTACTCCGTACATCGCCTTCGAGGCCTACCACAACGACGGCCCGTTCAAGAACCCAAATGACTACAATCGTTTCAACCTATTTACCAAGTTCACCCTCTTATCCACCGCGACTACAAATCTGAGCCTTCTTGGCTCTTACTTTAAAACCTATTGGAACGCATCCGGAGAGATCCCGGCGCGCGCGGTCAGATCGGGTGAACTTGGAAGATTCGACTCAGTCGATCCCAGTGAAGGAGGAAAATCGGAGCGACAAAATCTCAGTCTCATCTATAACTATGCGGACGCCCGCCAGTCCTTCAACGCGCAAACATGGGCTTCGTGGTACCGGTTGAATCTCTTTTCTAACTTCACCTTCTTCGCAAATGACCCGGTCAACGGCGACGGCATTGAGCAAGCCGACAAGCGGTTCCTGGTGGGCAACAACATCAATTACCGCCGCAACTATTCCTTCTGGGGGATTCCGACCGAGACCCTGGTCGGACTTCAGAGCCGCTTTGACCACATCCGGGTAGGACTCTTCCCGCAAGCAAACCGGCAACGGTTGGGCGCGAGAACGAACAATGACATTGAACAGACTAACCTCGGCTGGTTTGCCCAACAGGAATTCAGACTCACCTCGTGGCTCCGGACCCAACTCGGAGTAAGGTTGGACAACTTCTTTTTTAATGTAAAGCAGAAGGGAACGCCCACAGAACCTGTCTCGGGAAAGGCCTCCGACTCTATCGTCAACCCCAAAATTAACGTCATCCTCTCCCCGTTCTCGGACAACGCCTTTGCCCGCGGCACAAATCTCTTCCTTAACTTCGGCGGCGGCTATCACAGCAACGACGCTAGAGTCGTGGTCTCAGGATCGGGAGAAAAGACTTTACCCCGCTATCTGGGCGGAGAGATCGGACTGCGGACGCGGCTCCTAGACAAGGCAGATTTCAGTCTTGCCTATTGGCAGGCCCACTTGGAGAGCGAGCTGGTGTTTGTGGGTGACGAGGGCACTTTCGAGCCGAGTGGACGGAGCAAACGGCAAGGAGTGGAGACAGAGGTCCGCTACGATATTCTCCCATGGCTGTCTTATGATCTTGACCTCTCCTATACCTGGGCCAAATTCGTAGACACTGGAGAAGCGGTTCCGCTCGCGCCGCGATTTTTGGCCTACACGGGACTTACGGCAAGACATCCTTCAGGCCTTCAGGGAAGGCTCCAGATGCGCCATCTGAGTCGCCGCTACGGAATTGAAGACCGAAGCATCAAGACACCGACGAGCACCATTTTTGACCTTCTCCTAAAATACGTCTGGAATCGTTATGAATTCTTTTTGTCGTTCGAAAACCTTGCCAACACAAAATGGCGCTCCGCGGAACATGTCTTCGAGTCCCGGCTCGCAACTGAGCCGGCCCCGGTCCTCGACTCCCACTTCACGCCGGGCGATCCCTTCACGGTAAAAGGAGGCGTCACCCTCCACCTATGGTGAGGCGGCTTTCTTGACTAATGCGCATGCAATTCGTTATGAGAGCTGGACAAGACAGAAGATTTTCTCTCGTGTTCAACCCTCCATTGGAAAGATCTAATTTCCTGAAAAGCAGATTGGACTAGAAAATGAACGATACTGAGGCAGCATCCACGGAGAATTCACTGGCTCGCAAGACAGCTTTCAGCGTCGTTTGCGGCACTCACTTCTTCAATCATTTTCAGTCCACCATGCTAGGAGTTTTGTATCCGGTGATGATGAGAGAACTGGGCATCGGCCTTGTAGCGATTGGCACGCTGACGGCCGCATACAATACCATAGCCAACATTTTTCAGGCGGTTTACGGTCTCATCGCTCCGCACGTAAGAAGGGCAGCCATCCTTGGGATCGGAAATCTTGTATTGGGAATTTCGGTTTTGGCCACAGGGTTCGCCGCTAGTTATACCCATATTCTAGCTACCCGGCTGATTGGTGGCGTCGGCTCGAGTCCGCAGCACCCTGCGGGATCGGCTATGCTCGCCACCTATTTTGGACAGTCGCGCGGCCGTACTTTGGCCCTGCATTCGACCGCCGGACATCTCGGCGGCTTGCTGGGACCGATTCTGGCGGCGCTCCTCATGGCTTATCTAGGATGGAGGGGGATATTCTGGAGCATAGGGGTCTTGAGCATCTTAGCGGGGCTTAGCTGTTTCGCGTTTAAAGAAAGCGCGCGTCCCGATGTTACGGGCAGCGTGAGATCTCGGCACGCGCTTGGTTGGGCCGCCTACAAGAAATGCTTACAGAATAAGAGCGTTCTCCTCATCTCTCTCGTTCTCATGGTAGGCGCGGCTGGACGCGGGCAAGGAATCAATGAAACCTATATCATCCCTCACTTTGTCAATGATCTCCATGTGGATCTTACGCACGCCGCGTTTCTCTTTACCCTCATTCAGGTCGGGGGCCTCTTCGGACCCATGATTTGGGGTTGGGTCTCCGACCGTTTCGACAGAAAGCTTACGATTCAAGCCTCTCTATTGTTTTCAGCTCTCTCCACTCTTTGGCTCGGTTGGCAGGAAAGTGTCTCTGCCGAGCTCCTTGCCAATCTTGTTTTCTATGGCGCCGCCGTCACATCGCGACAAACCCTTACGCAGGCGTTGCTGAGCGATATCGTGGACGAAGAGACCCTCGATGCCGCCTTCAGCCTCTACTACTTCATCGGCTTCATCTCGATCCCGTTTTGGACTGTCATTACGGGGGGGATCATGGCCAAGTATGGCTTTGGCCCGGCCTTTAGCGTGATCTCTACCTCTTACCTTCTTGGCATGGCCTTGTTTTCTTTCTTGCGTAGGGATGGTCTCAGACGGAGCTGATCGTGAAGGATCGAAACCTCATTTACTTTTTCTTTGCATCGTCGCTTATCCATATCTCCATCATTCCGATGGTCTTGGCGCTCATGCCGAGCTCTCCTCTGCAGCTTCATCAGAATCTTATTCCCATTGACCTGATTCATTTCCCCCGGCAGGAACAGAAAAAAGAAACCGCAGCTCTGTCCAAGCGGGGATCAACGAAATACCCGGAGTCAGCTCCACAACAAGGTACGTTAGCAGAACAGCGTCAGCCGCAAGTCACTCCCGCACCTGCCAAAGCAGAAGGACTTGAAGGAAAGAAAAAAGAACACGAAGAGGTTCCGGCTCCTCCTTCTTCTACAGGATCGGGCGGAGAGATTCAGATTGGAAGTGGAGGAGGCAATACTGGGAATTCCTTCGCCAACGGCGATGTAGCTAGGGGAACCGCAAGCGGTCTGCCAACGACAGGAATTGGCAGCGACCAGGGAACCTCTGCGCCGGGAGCCGGTGAGAGGCTCTTTCGCGCGGCAAGACCCCTTCAAACCGCCAAGGCTACATATCCGCCGATGGCTTTGCGTATGGGACTCGAGGCCGACGTGACGCTAAAGGTGCTGGTGGACAATGAAGGAAGAGTTATAAAAGCCGAAGTTCTTAAGAGTGCCGGAATGGGATTCGATGAGGAGGCGGTAAAAGCGGTCACGCAGTTTCGCTTTGCGCCTGCGACGAAAGACGGAGCAACTGTTTCCTCGGAGTTCACCTACATCTACAGGTTTCGCCTGGAAAAGTAATTTTTGACTGAGCTGACGGCGATCCCCATCAGGTGTGGCAACGGGTAGGCCTAAGATGTTAAAAGAATAAAAATACCTTTGACAATGGAGCCTGCTCTGCCCAAAGTTCTCCGCTTCGTCCGGGTCGCGATAAGCTCGCTGTTCCTGATCCTTCTCATTTCTTCACAGCCGCACCGAGTTCACCATCTCTTCGAGGGCTCTACTCATTCTCATCAGGACCCTGCTGGTCGTGACGATCACTCTGACAACCAGGAACCCGACCAGCCGCCATGCACCGCGGAAACCGTCGCCAAATACTGTCATCTTAGTTTGGCTCCCCCGGTCGCATTTTTTTCAAGCCAGCACGCCGAAGGCGCTCCTATCTTTTCATCTGAATTTTACATCCCCTCTCATTCGCTTTTTCCTTTCTCCCAAAGAGCCCCTCCAATTTTCTAAGACTCCGCCGTTAACGTCAGCCATGTGATCTCCGGCTGCACTCCCCGGGGATCCGTCTTTAGGCCCACCCGCCCGCTACGCAAGGGTGGCCACTTCTGTGTTCTTTTCAAAAAGGAGGAATAGATGAAAAAGTATCCTTTCTTGCGTGCCTTCCGCCTTGCTTCTTTGATTTTCGGCCTGGCTCAAAATGCTCTCGCACACGACGGTTGGATCGAGATCAGCCCATGGATCGCCGAGAAGGGGCAGCCGGTAACCGTCGCACTCATGCACGGGAACCATTCCAATGAACATAGGAGCTTTCGATTGGCCGGGAAATGGGATCCTACATATACGCGGCTCCAATTGTTCGATCCCTCCGGAAAGCAGATGGATCTCTCAAATCAACTGATCGACCTGGGCGAGGATCCGGAAAAGACTGGCCCCAAAGGGCCGAAAGGCTTTCACATCGCTTCTTTCACCGCCAAGGAGGAAGGGGTCTACACTCTTCTCGCACGGCAGGAACGCGTTGTCACTGAAGAGCAGACCGGCGCGAAATTGCGCAGTATCAGAACCGCCCGGGGCACATTCGCAGCTCTGGCTGTCCCTACAGTGAGAGAGGCCAAGAAACTCAAATCACCTAACCAGTTTCTCGGAGGCGATGACAACCTGGAAATTGTACCACTCGCCGGCCTGCTCGGGCTGACCTCTGAGGAGCTGGTCACTCTGGAAGTGCGCTTCAAGGGGAAACCAGCCCCTGGCCGAGTCGTCTCAGTTATCCGAAAAACCGGCGGCGCGACTTCGGCGCAGGATTTCACGACCGACGACCAAGGACGCATCCGCTTTATAGCTGGGCCTGCTGATTTTTACCTTTCCCGAGTTAAGTTCGACGAAGCCGGAGAGCGAGACAAGAGCACCTACGAGGCAACTTATGTCTTCCAGGTTTTCAATCGCCCTTAGCCTTCCGGTTTTGTATCTGTTGCTGATTGGTCTTGTGGAGGCGGCATGGGCACACGCCTATCCCGCCTCCACGACTCCGGCCGACGGATCAACGGTGTCGGAATCGCCTCGCGAGGTGCGAATTCAATTCACTGAAGGAGTCGAACTTGAATTTAGCCAGATCCTCGTAAGGAACTCCGCCGGAGAGGTCGTAAGCCAGGAAAAAGTGCGCAGGATTTCATCCGATATCCTTGCCGTTGATTTAAAAACATTGTGGCCCGGTTCGTACACAATTGAATGGCGGGTGCTCTCTGTGGATACACACATCACCGAGGGGAGATTGCGTTTCACGCTGAGCCCCGGAGGAAAGTAGCGCTCCGATGTTCGCGCTGGAGGCAATCTTTTCAAGCATCGCCTATATCTTTGCCGCCCTCACTCTGAGTCTTCTCGTGACGGCAGGCTTCCTCTTGCCCGCAGGAGAGCCCAGAAGCCTGAGACAGAGCCTCGTTGCCTGGGCGCTGACTTTGCTGCTCGCGTTTCTTGTGGTCTGCGTGCTCTGTCTCCTAATCCAAGGGGCGAAGATTCAACGCGGAGAATGGCCTTCAGCGGACGTGCTCTTTCGTTACCTCACGAGAACGCAAAGCGGCAAAATTTGGCTGCTTCGGGAATGCTACGGTTTGAGCCTCGCTCTGATCATGTTCTGCTTTCTTAAACCAAAAGGGAGCTCCAAAGCCGTGCGCCTGCTTGCTCTTCTCACGCTCCCACTGATCGCGAGCCGTAGCCTCATGAGTCATGCGAGTGCGGTGAAGGAAAACACCGCGATCGTAATCGCGGCTGATACCATACATCTTGTCGCCACGGCGCTCTGGGCAGGAGGATTGCCCGTTCTGTTTGGCGTTCTCTACTACGGCACAGAGCGATTGAAAATGCCTCTATCCTGGGCGGCAAGCATTGTGAGCCGCTTCTCCCGGCTTGCGCTCGCAAGCGTGGGCGCGCTTATTCTAACGGGCCTCTATCAAGGCTTGATTCACGTCGGCGATCTGAATACGCTTTGGGAAACTTCGTATGGAGGCGTGCTTCTCTCAAAACTCTCTCTCGTCTTTGCGATGCTGGGGTTGGGCGCGCTCAACTTTTTTTCAACCAGGCGGACACTTCTGCAGCAGGCTCAGTACAACGGCAATGACCCTTTTGTCAGTCGAAAGGCGCTAATGAGGATCGGCGCTGAAAGCTTTCTTGGACTGCTCATTTTTTTTGTGACGGGGTTCCTAACGATCCTTCCGCCCGGCATCCACGCCCGACATCAAAGTCTTGCGCCAGCGGCCACAATACATCACTACCCGACACCCAAGTTAGCGCCCGCACAGGGTGCGAGCGTCAAAATCCTCTCTCCGAAGCCGGAAGAGGTTTTTAAAGGCGATCAAGTGCCGCTGCAATACAAGCTCACCAAAGGCAAGAGAGGGGAACACGTTCACGCTTATGTCGATGGCGAGTTGATGGGGATGTTCAAGAGCGAAAGGGGAACCATAACCGGAATCAAGCCCGGGCAACACACGCTCGAATTACGGGTCGTGGCGAAGGACCACCAGACTGAGCTCGACGCCAGTGACAAGGTCCGCTTTGGGGTCAAGCGATAGCCGTTCACACGAGCCTATTTCAAACGAAATATTTTTTGATATGATTCTTGGGTACGGAGGTAACAAAAGATGAAAAAAATGCGACGATCTTCATTCCTCATTTTCTTGTGTGCGTTCCTGACAGTGACTGCTTGGTCGGGATTGAACCCGCGTCCATTTGGCGCGCTAACAGCCGTCATTCTCGCACAGGATAGCCCACTTGAGTCCAAGAAAATCGTTCCCTTTGTCCCGACCCCTCAAGAGGTCGTGGATAGGATGATCGAATTAGCCGGCGTCAAAAAGGGAGATGTGGTTTATGATCTGGGCTCCGGCGACGGCAGAATCGTTATCACTGCGGCAAAGAAAGGCGCTCGGGCCGTGGGGTTCGAAATCGATCCCGACCTCATTAAAGAGTCGCGGGAAAACGTTCGAAAGGCTGGAGTAGAAAAGCTCGCGGAGATCCGCCAACAGGACATTTTGACCGTCGATCTTTCGGGCGCCAACGTGGTTACGATGTATCTCTTGCCCGATGTCAATCTAAAACTTAAGCCCAACCTTTTGAGTCAACTCAAGCCGGGCTCGAGGGTGGTGTCCCACGCCTTCGACATGGGCGATTGGAAGCCGGACAAGACCGAGCGGGTAGACGGTCGAACGGTTTATCTTTGGACCATCCCAGCCAAAGGGGCTTCGAAAAAATAACGGCGCGAATAAAAAATTCGCAGGCCATGCGGCTTCGAAACCGAACTCTAGTTCTCGTCACGGTCGCGGCGCTCTTGCTCATCCTACCGCCCGCCTATCTCTTAATGGCTGAGCGCGCCGCGCCTGCGGATCCGGTGCAGATCCTCGTCAAGTATCTGAAGGCCAGTTACGCTCGCGACTATAAGGAAGCCTACCACTTCATCTCTTCTGAAGATCAGCGCCTTAAAGATGAAAAAAGCTACATCAGGGAACGAGGTTCCTTTACCGGCTTTACTCTCGATGTCGCAAGAAAACTCGCCGATATCATCGAAGCGGCTCCCGTAGAAAAGAAGATGACCGGCAGCCGCGCCCATATCAATCTGAAGCTCAGACTCCCGGATGCGAACAGACTTTCGGCGCATCTTATGAACTGGGACGAAGAGCGGCTCAATACCCTAACTCCGAAGGAGCAGATGGTGCTCATTCGGAAAATCGACCAATGGTCGAAGGAGGGAGAGCTTGCCACGATTGAAGGTGAGCAAGGCTTCGATTTGATAAAGGAAAAAGGCGGCTGGAGAGTCTTCCTCAACTGGGCGGCCGGGACGCAAGTGATGTTTCACGCGCAGGTGGCCCAATCGCTTCCGCTAGAGGTCATGTGGGACCAGCGTGAGGTCATCAGCCAGCCCGGTGAGCTTTTCAACGTTCACTTCCGAATCAAGAATAGCTCTGACCGAGAGATCTTCACCAAGATTCCTCATCGAGTCGAGCCCAAAGAGCTGGCGGAATATCTTGAGCTTGTCGAATGCGGTCTCTTTTCGCCTATGAGACTGCTGCCGCGGGAAGAGCAGGAGTACTCATCCACCTATCTACTCCGAGCAGATCTGCCTGATGGGATCAAACATCTGGCCGTGACCTACGAATTTGCAGATGTTCGTTAGGCTCTTTTCTATTCTACTTTTGTTAAGCTTGTTCATCCGGCTGGCCTCGGCCCATCTTCCCGGAGGGCCCAAAAAAGGAGAGTCGGGCCGAAAGACCGTCAGCGTTCCCGTTCAGGACTTTACTTTAACGGATCAAGATGGAAAGGAGTTCCGCTTCCAGTCCCTTCGTGGAAAGGTCGTTCTGGTAACCTTTATTTTCACGACCTGTCCGGATTTCTGTCCGCTTCTTACGGCAAAACTCTCTCATATCCAACAGAAACTTCAGGCGGAGAGAAAAGACGGCTACTTTTTGTTGACCATCACCACAGACCCGGAGATCGACAAACCGTCCGTGCTTAAATCCTATGGGGAGAGGTATAGGGTAGATCTCCGCTCCTGGGCATTCTTGACCAGTGACAAAAAGAACCTGACAAAGGTATGGGACACCTTTGGCGTCAAGGTAAAGAAACTGAGCAACGGCCAGGTTCAACACACGGGTCTTACCGTTCTCGTCGACCGTGAGGGCATCCAACGGGTGAACTATTTCGGCGATCGGTGGCAGGAAAAAGAAATTCTCAAGGACCTCGAAATGCTCGCGGCTGGCGGTTGATGCTCTGCCTGATTTTGGTTCTGAGCGCACTTCTTGCCGGTCCACCAGCCTGGGCCCAGTCAAAGAACCATGGCATGCTCGAGATACGGGTGAAGGACCACCGTGACGCCATAGGTGATTTCTCGAAGCTGGAAATCGTTTTAGAGACTATTCTTGTCAGCCCCGAAAGCGGGCTTAAATTTTGGAAGAAAGAGTGGAAAGAGCTAAGAACCTCGGTGGACAGAGTGGACCTGACCAAATATGTTGGAAAACGCTCAGTCGCGATTTTCAAAGGCGAGTTGGGTCCGGGATCCTTTGAGGCCATTCATCTTAAGCTGAAGGAGATCACGGCCATCCTCAAGAAAAATCAGAGCAGAGGCTCGGTCAAAAACGTTCTCGGGCCTATAAAGCTTGGCTTCTCGGTAAAACCAAAAGAGACAACGCTGATCGTCCTGGACTTGACCGTTATGGATATGAGCGATCATCCGCCGCGCGGCTACGAGCTCCAGTTAAAAGGATACGAGCTCTTCAACAACGGCAAGCTGGTAGAAAAAATACCCCCGGGATAATTATGATTTCGTCGCGCGTTCGGCTCGTTATCATCGTGGCAGTCCTGACCGTCATGGCCGCAGGTATCGCCCGTCTACTGCTTGTTTCTCAATCCCAACCCAGACAGGGAGGATGGGATCAGAGGCCGCTTGAAGGGTTGGCAACGTTTGGTGCCGTGCCGGAATTTTCACTGGTCGAGCGCAGTGGCAGGCAAGTCAAATTATCAGACTTCCAGGGAAAAATATGGCTCGCCAACTTTATCTATACCAACTGCAAAGACAGCTGTCCGCTCCAGAGCGCCGAGATCGCGAAGCTGCAAAACGAAATGGGAAACAGATCGGACTTCGAATTCGTATCGATCTCTGTGGACCCCGAGCATGACACACCTGAAGTCCTATCGCGTTATGCCGAACACTTTAAAGCCGATCCCCGGCGATGGCTTTTCCTCACCGGAGACAAGAACGAGATCTACCGCCTGGCTCAGGAGGGTTTTCGCTTGAGTGCGGTCCCTGCTTCGGAGAAGGAAGCACAGGAGACCGATGTCATCCTTCACAGCTCGCGCTTTGTCTTGGTTGATGGAAAAGGGCAGATTCGAGGCTATTACGACAGCACCGACGCCGAGGCCGTGAAACGTCTACGGCACGATATAAGGGTCCTGATTTCTACGCGCTGAGAAATCGCGTGAGTAGCGGTCCATCCTTACATGTGCTTTCGAGATTGAAGTCCTCTGAAAACCCGCTCGTCTTGATGACATACGATACACGAGGCTTGGCCCCGCTC
>DASYRN010000123.1:0-4878 GCA_036004365.1 Binatia bacterium | reverse complement strand
ATCCTCCGGATCGCCACCCCTGTTGATGCCAACGGCGGCGCGCACCAGCCCGTCCTTCACGTAGAAGCCGAGGAACTTGCGGGTCTCGGGGCGGCCGCGGAAGACGAGGCGGTCCCAGCTCTTCGCGAAGCCGACGTACTCGATCATGTGCTCGTATTGATCGGACCAGAACGTGTGGAGGTAGTCGTAGGGCCGCGTGCCGCCCAACATCGCGCGGGCGGCGGCCTTTCCCTGCTGGAAGCCATTGTTCCAGTGCTCCACGCGCAGACGGCCGAAGGTCGGATGCTGGTGATTGGTCACGTCGCCGGCGGCGTAGACGTCGGGCAGCGAGGTGCGGCAATGTTCGTCGACGAGGACGCCGTTGTCGACCCGCGCGCCGGCCGCTGCCAGCAGCTCGGTGTTCGGGACGATCCCGATTCCTGCCACCACGAAGTCGCACTCGATCAGCCGCCCGCTCGTCGCTCGCACGCGCTCCACCCGGCCCGAGCCTTCGAACGCTGCCACGGAATCGCCGAGCACCAGCTCCACACCCTTCTCGCGATGGATGGCGGCGAGCACCTCGCCGACCTCCCCACCGAGGACTCGGGCCAGCGGCGCCCGGTCGGGTGCCAGCGCGGTCACCTCGACGCCGAGCTGGCGGAGTGAAGCCGCCACCTCGGAGCCGATGAAGCCTAGGCCGACCACAACGGCCTGCCGCCCCCGTTGCGCCGCGGTCCGGATCCGGTCTGACTCCTCGACTGTCCGCAGCTGCAGCACGCCGTTCAGCTCCGCGCCGGGTATCGAGATGGGCCGATTCCGCCCCCCGGTTGCCACGAGCAGCCGGTCGTAGGCGATCCGCTCGCCATCTTCCACCTCCACGTGTTTCTTCGTGGCGTCGATGGCCGTGGCCCGCGTTCCGAGCCTCAGCTCGATACGCTTCTCGGCATAGACGCCGGCCGGATTTACCAGCTGGTCCTCGAGGCGCTCCTCACCGCGCAGGTAGCCCTTGGAGAGCGGTGGGCGGTTGTACGGCAGCTGGCGCTCGGCGCCGATGAGCTGGATCTCACCATCGAAACCCTCGTCCCGCAGTGTCACCGCAGCGGTCGCGCCGGCCAGGGCGGCTCCGATGATTACGATTCGCTGTGGATTCATACCCGTCCTCTACCAGTGTCTTGAATTAGGACTGCCGTGAATGCCCGCCGGTAGGCGACCTTTCAAATCGGAAATCGGCTTAACCGGGGCGGCAGCCCGCGGTATAACAATCTAACGATCGCCATTTTTTTCTTTTCAGCGGCTCTTCCAAACTCGCATCGTTTCTTGCCTAACGAATCATGAGCCGTTCCGCTTTGCCCGAGGTTGAGAAAAACGGTCTTAAGCTCCGTGAAAAGTTGAATCCCTTCTCACCCCATCACCGATTCGCCGACGCCGGTTGCCTTGGTGCCGCCAAAAGGGAAACAAAAGGTGTCGGGAGTCTTTTGTTTTTGCTTAAGCATGTCACGTTTGCGCAATTGCGCAAGTCAGCAACTATTACCGGGAGGGCAGGGCGGAATCGAAATAGGCATTAGGCGATAGGCATGGGCAACAGGAGGAGGAAGTCTTTTCGGGCAGTCGGTTTCACTACCGTTCACGACGCTCAAAATCACGGCACTGCTTTTCCTGCCCCATCCCACCTCGTAGAGCAACCTCTACGTTTCCGGAATTCCGGAAACGTGGAAATGTCGGTATTATGCTGGGTCTCCAACTTCTTCGGAGGGGCACGGGACCCAAAGTAAAGTTTTCCCCTTGAGGTTGTGCAGGGTTCGATTTAGTATTGCGGCGCTTGATGTCTTCTCGGTGAAAGACCGAAAGTCCGCCGTAACGGAGGTCATCATGAAAAGGGTTCTTTTCTTAGCATTAGCTTTGATAGGTTCGATGTCCGAGCTGCACGCGCAAGCGCCTTTTTACCAGGGCAAGACCGTAACATTTCTCGTGGGTTCCTCAGCGGGTACAGCCTATGATATCTATGCGCGGCTGCTCGCGGCTCATATCGGCAAGTATCTGCCCGGCAACCCGACCGTGATCGTGCAGAATATGCCTGCGGCCGGTGGATTGGTGGCGGCCAATTACGTCTACGGCGTCGCCAAGCCGGACGGTTTGACCCTGGCTTCTATTAATCCCGCGCATTACTTCAACCAGCTTCAGGGAAACAAGGAAGTTAAATTCGACTGGCCGAAATTCAGCTGGATTGGCAGCATGGATAAATCCGAGCACATGCTGTACATGCGCTCGGATGCGCCCTACAAGTCTATACAAGATATCCGAAAGGCTACCGAACCACCCAAGTGCGGCGCCACGGGGACGGGAACCAGCGGCCACTACATTCCCCGCATGCTCGAAGAGACTTTAGGCACCAAATTCACCATCGTGACCGGATACGCCGGCGGCACCGAGATCGATCTCGCCACCGAGCGTAATGAAGTGGTGTGCCGCTCATTTACCACGCAGGCTTATTTCCAGCGCGAGCCTTATCATACCTGGCGCAAAAAGGGTTTTGTCCGGATACTGATGCAGACCGGGCGCAAGCGGGATCCACTGTTGCCGGACACGCCGCTGTTGACCGAGCTCATGGATGAATTCAAAACGTCCGACCTCGGACGCCGGGTGGCTATCGTCATGCTGGGCTCCGGCGAGCTCGGCCGGCCCGTAGTGGCCTCGCCCGCAACGCCCCCAGATCGCACTCAGTTGTTGCGCGAAGCCTTCATGAAAAGCGTGAGCGACCCGGCGTTGCTGGAGGAAGCGAAGCAGAAAAAATTGGATATCACGCCCGTGCCCGGCGAAGAGTTAGCGAAGATCGCCCGCGATGTCATTGATCAGCCCCAGGATGTCGTCGAGCGCATACGAAAGATATTGGGGCAATAGCCAAATGGCGGAGTTTGGGCTCAGGGTACTTTTCTTCTACGGGACGATCCTAACCGAAAGTTCGCTGCGTTGCAGCAAGGGCACAACCGCTTCACCCTCGCGTCAACTGCCGATACTTGATCCGATGCGGCCGCTCCGCGGCAGCGCCCAGCCGACTCTTGCGATCGGCCTCGTATTCCGAATAGTTGCCGTCGAACCAAACAACCTTGCTGTCGCCTTCGAACGCGAGGATATGCGTCGCGATCCGATCCAGAAACCAGCGATCGTGAGAGATCACGACCGCGCAACCGGCGAAGCTCTCCAACGCCTCTTCGAGCGCGCGTAGCGTGTTCACATCCAAATCGTTCGTCGGCTCGTCGAGCAACAAGACGTTCGCACCCTCTGTCAACATTTTCGCCAGATGGACTCGATTGCGTTCGCCGCCCGACAACATGCCGACCTTTTTTTGTTGATCCGTGCCGGCAAAATTGAATCGCGCCACGTACGCGCGCGAGTTCACCTGGCGGGCGCCGAGCTTCAATGAATCCGCGCCGCTCGTGATTTCTTCCCAGATCGATTTCTCCGGATCGAGCGCACGGCTCTGATCCACGTACGCCAGCGCGACCGTTTCACCCGTTCGAATCGTTCCGCTGTCGGGTTGCTCCTGTGCCGTGATCATGCGAAACAACGTCGTCTTACCGGCGCCGTTCGGACCGATCACGCCGACGATGCCGCCTGGAGGCAGCGCGAACGTCATGTCCTCGACCAGCAGGCGATCGCCATACGCTTTGCTGACCCCTTCCGCTTCGATCACGACCTGGCCCAGCCGCGGTCCCGGTGGAATGTGCATCTCCAAATCTTCCCGCCGCATCTGTGATTCCTCGCCGAGCAATGCTTCATACGCGGTGATGCGCGCCTTGCCCTTCGCGCGGCGTGCTTTCGGTGACATGCGAATCCATTCGAGCTCGCGCTCGAGTGTCTTTTGCCTTTCACTCTCGGACTTGTCCTGGCGCCGCAGACGTTCCTGCTTCTGTTCCAGCCACGACGTATAGTTTCCTTTCCACGGGATACCCGCGCCACGATCCAGCTCCAGAATCCAGCCCGCGACGTTGTCCAGGAAATATCTATCGTGGGTTACTGCGATGATCGTTCCCGGATAACTCTTGAGATGATGTTCGAGCCACGCGACTGACTCTGCATCGAGGTGATTCGTGGGCTCGTCGAGCAGAAGAATATCGGGCTTCTGCAATAGCAACCGGCACAACGCAACGCGGCGACGTTCGCCGCCGGACAACACCTTGACCGGCGTGTCGGGCGGCGGGCACCGCAGCGCGTCCATGGCCATCTCGAGCCGTGCATCGAGATCCCAGGCCTCCTGATGGTCCAGCTTCTCCTGCACGTGGCCCTGCCGCTCGAGCAGCGCGTTCATTTCGTCGTCGGACATCGCTTCGCCAAACTTGGCGTTGATCTCTTCAAACTGTTTCAGAAGGTTGACAATCTCTTGCACGGCTTCTTCCACGACCTCGCGCACAGTTCGCGAATCGTCGATCAACGGTTCCTGCTCCAGATAGCCGACTGTATAGCCCGGCGAAATGACGGCCTCGCCGTTGAACTCCTTGTCCACGCCCGCCAGTATACGCAGCAGCGACGACTTGCCCGATCCGTTGAGACCGATCACGCCGATCTTGGCTCCATAGAAATAGGAAAGATAGATGTCTTTGAGAACGGCTTTCTTGTCGTAGTATTTACTCACGCCGACCATCGAATAGATCACTTTGTTGGGTTCGGTGCTCATGATCTATAGGGGTGTCTGCTGGCCGGCTAGCACCATCTGGGTGAGTTGTGCGAGTGATTCCCGGACGCGGATAGTGTTTTCGGATGTGCTTGTGAGGAGCACAGAGCCACCGTCTGTGTGTTCGGATATACTGATCACATAGTCTAGGTTGACAAGTATGGGTTGGTGCTGGACCTCGGTTCTGTTCTTGGCAGTTACTAATCGGTTTACGTGGAGAAACATAGCGG
>DASYRN010000122.1:0-6382 GCA_036004365.1 Binatia bacterium | reverse complement strand
CATCATTTACACCGGCTTTGGATTGAAAGGGCGCAATGTAGTCAATGTGCGCTCTTCGGACATCGTCGTGATATTGGGCGGGGCGACAGGTACGCTAAACGAGTTTACGATTGCCTACGATGAAGGGAAAGTGATAGGTATCTTAGAAGGGAGCGGCGGGATTGCGGACCATATCCGGGAGCTGCTTGGCTTTTTCAATAAGAAAACCGCTGCGGTCCTCTTATTTGACGAAGATCCCGATAAGCTGGTGGACAAATGCCTAGAGGTACTTAAGTCCCACCGAAAGGCCAATTAGACATTGACCGCTTCAAGGCTTTCTAATAAGAAGTAGTTAGATCGGTACGGAACGTCGAGACAGGATGAGTTTAAAAGTATTAGCACGCGGACACAGCTAGAAGAAAGGAGGAAGGTCTATGTTTGTCTGTTTATCGCCAGGAGGCCAGATGGTCACAGAAGGTGATTCGCCAAGGGATAGACTTCTTATCGGCACGGTCGACGGGATTTTTTCGTTCGTCCGTCGCGCCGATTCGTGGAACCAGCAGGAGACGCTTCTTCCTGGAAAGCACATAAGCGCCATCCTTTTTGAGCCCTCGAGCCAGACTCTCTTTGCAGGCACCTACGGCGATGGCGTTTACGCCAGCAAAGATTTGGGCCGGAACTGGGAAAAGAGCGATCGTGGGATTAGCGAGCCTGAGATCTACGCGCTGGCCTGCCAGGAGGTCGGGGGACGTCCGAGAGTGTATGCCGGAACTCAGCCAGCCCACCTGTTTTATAGCGATGATCTGGGACAGAGCTGGACCGAGCTTCCAGGCTTACGGCAGGTGCCGGGGGTCGAGAAATGGACCTTTCCTGGCCCGCCGCATCAGGCCCATGTTAAGAGTATCGCTTTCGATCCTAAAAACTCCGACAACATTTACGTGGCCGTGGAAGTCGGCGGCTTTCTCAAGAGCAGCGATGGAGGGAAAACCTGGACGACGGTTTCCGGTTTGAATCCAGACGCGCATCGCGTGTTCGTTCCGACGTCGGACCCCACAAAGCTTTACCTGGTCATGCCGACGACCAATAGCGGACCGACGGACATAGCCGGAGTCTGCGTCAGCCAGGATGAAGGCGAGAGTTGGGCAAGCCTCACGCCAAGGGATTTTAGGATCGGATATGTCGATCCGCTCCTTGTCCATCCGCACGAGGGCAACATCATGTTTGTTGCCGGCGGGAAAACGGGCCCGGGCACCTGGAGAAAATTGCACACGGCCGATGCGCGGATCGCCCGCAGCCGGGACGGCGGCAAGAGCTGGGAGATTTTGAATGGAGGGTTGCCGGAGCACCTTCGGGCAAACATCGAAGGCACTGCGATGGACGTTTGGAAGGGTGGCTACGCTTTATTCGCCGGCACGACCGACGGCGATATTTTTTACAGCGACGATGAAGGAGAGAGCTGGCAGAAGATCATCCAGGGCATTGGCCCGGTCTCCAAGGCGCACCATCACCACAATCTCGAGGCGTCCGCCGCCTGAATCGTTCGCTGACCCTTTCGATTCAAAGGCCCGACTCACAGGAGATCGGGCCTTTTTTTGTCTTACCCCGTACCACACAACCCCCGCATGTAGTGCGGAGATGACTATACTTGGTTTCGCCAAGGGGCCCGCCTCAAAGCGATGGCGTAAATTCGTGGTACGGGGTCTTACGATTTCGAGACTGAAGGGATAAGCCGGCGGCTTTGTAGATATTTAAAAACCAAAGGTGCAAAGAGGACGACGCCGGCTATGAGCAGGAGAATTGCTGATATCGGATGGGTGAAAAAAATCGAGGGGTCGCCCTGACTGATGGATAGGGCACGGCGGAACTGGGTCTCGGCGAGCGGGCCGAGAATGAGTCCGATTACGGCTGGCGCCACCGGGATGTCCCAGCGGCGCATCGCGAAGCCAAGCAGTCCGAATACATACAGAATCATGAGATCCACAACTGACTGGTGAAGGCTATACGCGCCCAGGGTAGCGAAAACTAGAATTCCGGCGTAGAGGCGCGGCTGCGGAATCGCCAGAACTTTTACCCAGATACCCACGAGCGGAAGATTAAGAATGAGCAGCAAAGCGTTGCCGATGTAGAGGCTCGCAATCAGGCCCCATACCAACTGAGGCTGTGTCTGGAATAGCAATGGACCGGGCTGGATGCCATAGTTCTGAAAGGCAGCGAGCAGGATCGCTGCTGTCGCCGAGGTGGGTATTCCAAGAGTGAGCAGCGGCACGAGCGCTCCGGTTGCAGATGCGTTGTTTGCCGCTTCGGGTCCTGCGACACCCTCGATCGCTCCCTTGCCGAATTCGTGCGGATATTTCGTCAACCTTTTCTCGACGGCGTAGGACAGGAAAGTCGGAATCTCGGCGCCGCCCGCAGGTATCGAGCCAAACGGAAACCCGATGGCAGTGGCCCGCAACCAGGCTGGCCAAGAGCGCTTCCAGTCTTCCTTAGACATCCAGAGCGAGCCCTTTATTTGTTCCATCGTCTCAGGCAGGCGGCTCGAATAGGCCGCGACGTACAGTGTTTCACCCACCGCAAACAAGCCGACCGCAAGCACGACCACATCCACACCATCCAGTAGTTCCGGCACACCGAACGCGAAGCGCGGTTGCCCCGTCTGGCTGTCGATGCCAATGAGACCCAAGAACAGCCCGAGAAAGAGGCTCGTCATTCCTCGTACCACGGAAGCGCCGAGCACTGCCGACACCGCTGTGAAAGCGAACACCATGAGGGCAAAGTATTCCGCCGGGCCAAATTTCAGCGCGATCTCGACCACGAGCGGCGCGAGCAACGTTACCAGGATAGTCGCGATCGTTCCGGCGACAAACGACCCAATCGCGCAAGTGGCCAGCGCCGGTCCCGCGCGACCCTTCTTCGCCATGAGATTGCCTTCGAGCGCGGTAGCGATCGAAGCTGATTCGCCCGGCGTGTTGAGAAGAATGGTCGTCGTCGAGCCGCCGAACATGGCGCCGTAGTAGATGCCTGCAAACATGATCAACGCCCCCGTCGGATCGAGCTTAACGGTGATTGGCAGCAGCATCGCTACTGTCAGCGCCGGTCCCACGCCCGGCAAAACGCCGACGAAGGTGCCTAGGGTAACTCCAACGAAGCCCCAGAGTAAGTTGATCGGCGTGAGCGCGACGAGGAAACCTTGCGCCAGTGCTTGGAGAGTTTCGCCCATAGCTGTTCAGATTCCCGCACCGCCGAGGATGGGCTTCAACCATCCCGCCGGTAGATTGACGTTCAGGAACCGCACGAAGAAAAAGAAAACGCCGAGCGCCATCACAATTCCGATGGCAAAATCGCGCGCGGGTCTCGCGCTGCCAAAGCCCCGCGCGACGCACATGAAAAGCGTCGCGGCGGCGAGTACGAAGCCCGCCCAGTGGATCAACAGCATCTGGGCAAAAAGCCCGATGCTCACCCAGACAAATGCCCCAGCATGGAAACCGTGCTGACCGCTCGCCTCCGGCGCATCCGGCACATCACGCCACCCACCCGTGAGAGCCTCATAGGTTAGCCAAATGCCAAGCAATATTAGGCCGGCCGCAACCGCGGCGGGCATAAAATTCGGGCCGATGCGCGAGTAGCCGCCCGCGGAAGGAAGCCTGGCCGTACCCACGGCAACGGCGATCCCTAGGACAAGAATTCCGAGTGACAGAACTAACTCAGCTGGCTTGACTCGCATGTGTGTTGCGGCTTGGCGCGACGAGGGGCCGTTTGCGACTGTTCATCACAGTAACACAAACCAGTCCATCTGGTTCGGTCTTCTTTTCAGGTTGCTGAAAACCCTTCTTAGAGCCTGGTCAAAAAGGTTCCAGATGCGAGGCGCGCGACGAATCCACGAGCGGAGGCGTACTTAGGCAGTACGTTGGAGCGAGCGGTTCGAGCGCAACGACGCAGGTGGGCCTTTTTCAGCAGGCTCCTATCCCTTGATTCCGAGCGAATCGATAATAGCAGCGATTCGTTTGGTTTCCTCGTCGATGAACTTCTTGAAGTCGTCGCCGCCTAGGAAGATCGGGCTCCAGCCGAACTTCGCCAGTGTCTCCTTCCATACTTTCGACTCCGTTGCAGCCTTGACGAGCTTCACTAAAGCATCGCGCTGCTGATTCGTAATGCCTGGAGCGCCGAATATCCCGCGCCAGTTGGCGAGCTCTACATCGACTCCCTGCTCTTTGAGCGACGGGATATTGTTGAGACTCGAAGGTGAGGAAACGGCCAACGCGCGCATGCGGCCGCCCTTGATCTGCTCTTCGAACTCACCCAAGCCCGAGACACCCGCGGTGACGTGACCGCCCACGATGGCCGCGATGGCCTCACCGCCACCTTTGTAAGCGACATAGTTGATCTTCGCAGGATTGACGCCCGCGGCCTTGGCAATGAGGCCGACCAGTATGTGGTCGGTACCCCCCGCCGAGCCACCGCCCCAGGACACGCCTCCCGGATTTGCTTTGAAAGCCTTAACGAGGTCGCCCATCGTCTTATGAGGAGAATTCGTCGGCACGACGATTACTTCGTACTCGCCGGTGAGGCGCGCGACAGGCGTTACCATTGACAAGTTGACCGGAGACTTATTCAAGTGGATGGCGCCGACCATGACCATGCCGCCGATCATCACCGCATTTGGATCCCCCTTTGAGGAATTCACGAACTGAGCGAGACCAATGGTTCCGCCGGCGCCCCCTTTGTTCTCAAACTGCACCGACGAAACGAGTTTTTCACTCTGCATCGCCGCCGCGAGGCTGCGACCGGTCTGGTCCCAGCCGCCGCCCGGGTTGGCGGGGATCATCATCTTGAGACTCGGCTGTGCGTGGGCCGTGAACGCTGCAGCCAACACAGCGAAAACCACGAGAAGTTTGCTAAGCGATTTACTCATGATGCCTCCTTTGTTTACCCTTTTTTAGTGTACTGTATCAGGAGTCCGTTGAAGAACAGACCCTCCATTCGTCATTCCCACGGCTCCGCCACATGGGCTTCGGACGGATCAGCCTCGGCTGAAGCGGGAATCCAGAACTCTCTGTATTTCCTGGATTCCGGCTCTCGCGTGCTACCGCTCGCTCGGCCGGAATGACGTGCGGAGCTGTGTTGCGAATTTGTGAAAGACCACACTTGCATCGTCTTTCGCTAGCTATTTTTTGGAACCGAGGGAACGGGCTGCCGGTCCTGTGTATGTCCAGGTGAAGTGGCGTGGAATCGGTCCCTTGTTACGATTTCCTGATTGCGATTCCTCCCACGCATGAGCCAAAACTCCGACAGAACGCGAAAGGACAAAAAGTCCACGGCAAAGCAGCGGCGGGAAGCCGAGCTCCGCAAAGATCACTCCCGTGGCCCCATCGATGTTCATCGGGATCTTTCGACCCTTCTGCCCGGCCAGGATGGTTTCGACCATGCGACCGATGGCAGCAAAGCGGCCCGAAATAACGCTGGCCGCCGCGGCTTGATCGACAAGTTCCAGCAGCCTCGGGGCGCGCGGATCGGTCGGATGAAATCGATGTCCGTATCCCGGCACGTGACTTATGCCGTTGTCCGCGAGCGCTTGGATCTCAGCCTCGGCCGCGCTCCTGATCGCATCGAGATCGCCCGGCTTTACTCCCGCGCTATCGACCCGGCTTCCGATTGCGTTGAATAAGGCAACGCACTGCTCGCCCGCCCCGCCGTGAACGTCGCCCAGCAGATTAATCGCGGACGCCATGGCGTTGTTGATGCCGAGGCCGCAAGTCATGGCCATGCGTGCGACCGCAATCGACGGAGCTTGGGGGCCGTGATCGACGGCCGCAACCAGCGCGGCCTCAAGAAGCTTGGCTACGTTGGGATCGGGAAGCTCGCCGCGTGTTAGAAGCCACACCATCTCGGCAAAGCCGACGCGGCCGATCAATTCCTCGATGGCATAGCCGCGATAGCGAATCACGCCGGGGCGCATCTCGATGATCGCGGTTGACCACCAGTCTTCGGGTGTCTGCTGCTTTTTCCGTTGCGCCATAGCCAGTCTCGACTATTTTCTTGATGTGACGACAAACGACAATAAGGTTCAAGCTCTACTTCCCTCTCCCTTGATGGGAGAGGGTCAAGGGTGAGGGTGAGAGCCGAGGTAACCCCTCATCCTGTCCTTCTCCCGCAAGGGGAGAAGGAACAATTTGGACGGGCGATTCAAACACTGACTCAAACCACACCCTCGTCTCTAAGTTTCGAAATGCAGTCCCGATCGTATCCCAGCTCTTGAAGAATCCTATCCGTGTCGGCGCCGAGAGCCGGAGGCGGTGTGACGGGTGCGGGGTCGCCGCTCGCGAGGCGAAAACCAGAGCGCACCACCGCAATCTCGCGATCGACGCCCGGTGCGCCCAGGAACTGTTTGATGAGTCCGCGTTCGGTA
>DASYRN010000121.1:0-22012 GCA_036004365.1 Binatia bacterium | reverse complement strand
GGTTCAGACAAAAAAATTTGGTTGAAAGTTAAACGTAATTTGCTTGTGATTTTCCATAGTTTGAGTGCCAATCTGGGGATAACTCGCGTGCATGAATTCCTCGCACGCGAACTCGCCCTGTTGCGGAGCCAAAATCTACCGTTTTGGGTCTCGACGTCGTCAATGCACGCAATGCAAGCGTACGTGGAGGATTCGCAAGAAGAAGCGAGGCCGCAAGCGTTGGCGAGGTTCGCCCAGGTTTTTGGAAGCAGTCTTGGTGCAAGGGAGAACTTTGAAAACTCTCGCCCCGCGCACTGGTCTTACACGTCAAGCGTTGGGACACCGTTGTCGTCAGGCGCTGTGCCACTTCGTATCGCGACCTCGCGCTTTGCGCCTGCCGGCAGGGCCGTTGGTTCTGCTTTTCGACGGATTGTACTTCCGGTTTCAGCGACAGCACTGGGTCTTGTATTTGATGGCCGTCAAACCGTGCCGTCAAAATCGAGCGGTCTTCCTGGATCCTGTGCTTCTCCCAGGCCGGGAGAACGTGCGGTGCTGGTCTCGCACATTCACGACAATTCCCGCCCGGATACAACGACGGATCTGCGCGTCGGTCTCCGACGACATTCGGGGGATCATCGGGGTTACCAGGCGCCAGGGCTGGATCGTGCAGCTGTGCCATTTTCATCTCATCAGCCAATTGCAGGGGAGCCGAGGACGACGCAAACAAAAACTGGTAGGCCGACCCATTCGAGAGACTCTTTACCGCCTCACCCGTCAAGCACTGGAATTGCCAGACGGTCAACGCCTGCAATCGGTGCTCAAACGGCTGAAGGAGCTCGTTCAGAAACCGATGGGATCGCGTGTGATCCGTATGGCAGTCCGGGAGTTTCTGAGGAGGGTCGAGCAGTTCAGAGCGTATCGCAAATACCCGGAGTTGGATTTGCCAACGACTACAGGCACCGTAGAAGCTATGGGACGAAGAGTCCGTGATCTGATGCGCCAGACTAGAAGCATCAGCAGCCCTCAAGCACTGCACCTTTGGACGACTGCTTTGATCCGGATGCGTCCGACTATCATGTGTAATGGTAAACATTTTCAACCAAATAAATTTGTCTGAACCCAAAATCCAAAATTGCTCCTATCCTGCCGTCCGGGTAGCTTTATAGACTCCTTTGACTTTGGAAATGTTCTGCAGCACGCGCTTAAGCTGATCCGAGTTGCTGATCATCACCTCGAAGCTGTTCAGCGCTTTTTGATCGGGATAGGTTCGCACTTGAGCGCGAGCGATATTGACTTTGGCGCTTGTAATCGCTGCGCTGATCGCCGCCAAAAGCCCGGGCCTATCCACGCAGCTTACGTCGATCTTGATCGGCCGCAAGGTCTGCCCATCGTCCTGCCAACTCACTTCGACTTTCCTGTGCGGGTCGCTCTCCAGAACTTTTGGACAGCTCGAGACGTGAACGACCACACCCCGTCCGCGAGTGATGAATCCGACGATGTTTTCTCCCGGCAGCGGATGACAACAGCGAGCAAAGCGGACTAAAACATCCCCCACGCCCTTGACCTTGACGCTCAAATCCTTTTTTTGGCCCGACACCAGCCGGAAAAGACGTTCAAGGGCTCCTTGGGGCCGCTTTTTGTCACCCTCAAGCTTTTCTGCAGGAAGCAATTTGGCCAAAACTTGATAGGGCGTGATCTTGCCGTACCCCACGCTGGCCAAAAGGGTCTCTTCATCCTTTACGCCCAGCTCCGTGGCGATGGCCTCGATCCTTCCCTCCCGCCGCAAAGCCGCGTAATCGAGATGGTAGTGACCGAGATCCCCTTCCAAAATCTCTCGCCCCAACGCGACGCTTCTTTCCCGCTGTTGGGCCTTGATCCAGTTGCGAATCCTGGATTTCGCTCTAGGAGTCTTGACCAGCTTGAGCCAATCGCGGCTCGGCGTCTGCTGGTGGGTTGTAATGATCTCTACGGTGTCGCCGCTTCGGAGCATGTATTTCAAAGGAACGATCTGTCCGTTCACTCTGGCTGCGGAACAGTGCTGTCCGACCTCCGAGTGAATTCGATAGGCAAAATCGATGACGGTCGACCCCTTGGGGAAACTCAGCAGATCACCCTTGGGGGTGAAGGCATAGACCTCATCGGAAAAGAGATCTTCCTTGATGGTGTGAAGGAATTCCTGTGGATCCTGCATATTCTGTTGCCACTCCAGAAGCTGGCGCAACCAGCTAAACCTCTGCATATCGTTGAACTCCACGGGTTTTCCATCCTTATACCGCCAGTGGGCGGCAATCCCCTCCTCGGCGACCCGGTGCATCTCCTGGGTGCGAATCTGAATCTCCACGCGCTCGCCGTACGGACCGATCACCGCCGTATGGAGGGACTGATACATGTTGGGCTTGGGCAGCGCGATGTAATCCTTGAAGCGCCCCGGCACCGGCTTCCAATACGAATGAATCACCCCCAGGGTTTCGTAACATTCCCGCAGGGTATCCGCCACAATCCGGAAAGCCACCAAATCGTAGATCTGATCGTAGAGAAGGTTTTGACTTTCCATCTTTTGATAGATGCTGTAGAAGTGCTTCGGTCTGCCGGTAACTTCCGCATCAAGCCCCTCGGCCTCCAGTTTTTTGCTGATGGTGGAGATGACTTCATTGATATACTTTTCGCGATCAACCTTTCTTTTAGCCACGTTCCGCTTTAACTGATAGTAGATCTCGGGATGGAGATATTTGAGCGCAAGATCTTCGAGTTCACATTTGACCCACGCAATACCCAAGCGATTGGCTAAGGGGGCATAGATGTCGAGCGTCTCTTGCGCCGTCAGGATTTGCTTCTCCACCGGAAGATGATTCAAGGTCCTCATGTTGTGGGTGCGATCCGCCAACTTGATCAGGATGACGCGGACGTCCTTTGCCATGGCGAGAATCATCTTCCGGAAATTCTCGGCCTGCTTTTCCTCGTGGCTGGTAAAGTTGATCCGGCTGAGCTTCGTGACCCCATCAACCAGCGCTGAAATTTCAGGGCCAAAGATCGACTTCACTTCATCGAGAGTCGTGAGCGTATCCTCGACGGTATCGTGCAGCAATCCGCCCACGATGCTCGGCACATCGAGCTTAAGATCGGCGATAATCCCGGCGACCGCCATGGGGTGTATCAGAAACGGTTCCCCTGACAGTCTTTTCTGTCCTTTGTGCACCCGAGAAGAAAATTCATAAGCTTTCCGGATGACATCGATCTCAGCCGCAGGATGATAAACCTGGACCTTTTCTATTAGATCGTTGATTCGAAGATCCTTACTCATGGCACGATCAAGCTGTGCGATCCGTCCCTCTCTACAACCTCGCCCGCCTTATCAACTCGCCGTCGAGAGTTGTCATTCTGCATACCTTAAGCCTCTCGGCAAGGACAATAGATCTTAGATATTCCACAGCCTCTCCTATCTCCCGGTTTACGATAAGATAATCATACCTGATCATCTCTTGGATTTCACGCCGGGCATTGGTAAGCCGCTGGCGTATGCTTTCCATCCGATCGGTCCCTCTGAGCGCCAGCCGCTTTTGCAATTCCTGCCACGAAGGAGGAAGAAGAAAGACCGAGACGGCGTGGGGGTATTGTCTTTTGATCTTTCTCGCACCCTGGACATCAATATCGAGGAGCATGTCCCGGCCCCTGTGGATGCTCGCTTCCAGAGGTCGACGCGGAGTACCGTAGAGATAGCCATGGACTCTGGCCCACTCGGCGAACTGACCTCGGCCCTGCATTCGGGCGAATCTTTCCTCTGTGACAAAGAAATAATCTTTTCCGGGAACCTCCCCGCTTCTGCGCGCTCTCGTGGTGTACGAGACCGACAGAACCATCTCGGGAAAGATTTTCAGCAGCCGGGTGATGAGCGTGGTTTTCCCCGCGCCCGACGGCGCTGATAGAATAAAGATAACGCCTTCACGTTTGGCAAGGATCTCGTGGAACCCCATCATTCGATATTTTGCGTCTGCTCTCTGATCCTCTCGACCTTCTCTTTACCCGAGAGCACCAATCGTACGACCGGTAGGTTGGGCAGTTTGGAGCTTATCGTGTTGAGTTCGCGGTGCATCTCTTGAAGAAGGAAATCGAGCTTCTTCCCTATAGGCTCCCGCCTAGGGATCAAATGCGCCAGCTCTTTGACGTGACTCTTCAGCCGCACGATCTCCTCGTTCACGTCGCCCTTCAGCGTCCAGTTCTGAGACTCCGGTGATTCCTTGAAAGTCTCGGGAGAATTCTGGCCTTCGCGTGGCTCTTTGAAGTGAGACTGAGCCAGGTTCTTCGTCTCTCTCGTCAGCGCGGCGCAGATTTCGCGCAGCTGCCTGGCCTGGAGTAGAAAATCCGATTTCAGCTGGCCTCCCTCGCGCTCCCTCGAGCGCTCCAGTTTTTTCAGCGCTGACTGCACCGTTCGCATGACAAGACTTCGCTCGTCTTCGTGCCTCACTTCAACGTCTCTCAATCGAAAAAGCTCCGGTATATTCGTAAGAAGCGAGAGGTCAAGATTTCCCTTAAGGCCGAACTTTTTTTTAACACGGCTGAAACCACGAAGATACTGCGCCAGCAGCTCTTCATCCAACTCCAACGTTCGGCTTTGACCCCGAAGCGAGGCGCGGGCAACAAAAATCTCCACCCGCCCGCGGGCGATTCTTTGCCGGATGGCCCTACGGATCTCCTCCTCAAGAGCGAGATATTCTCTCGGAATCCTAGCCTGGATATCGAGATGGCGATGATTCAAGGTGCGCAGTTGGACGACGAGCTTGACACGCTCCCTTTGCGTCGTCGCCTCCCCGTACCCCGTCATGCTTCTCATCTTTGTTCCCCGACCGTCTTCTTGAGCCTCTGCAAAGAAACCGCCACGGTTCCCACCTCCTCGCCGACCAGCCCGGCGGCAAGATTGCTGATCACGGCCGCGTCCTCATAGCTGGCGCCGCTTGCCAGGGACAGGGAGCAGGCCGCCACGACAGTGTCACCTGCACCGGTCACGTCGAAGATTTCCTTGGGCTCGGTTGAGAAATGCCTTACGTCCCGCCCGGGTCGAAAGAGGCTCATCCCGTTGGGCCCTCGAGTGATCAACACGGCCTTGGCCTGCCACAACCCCAGAAGCTTTCTTCCCGCCTCCCGCAACGACGCCTCGTCGCGGATCTCGATCCCGGAAGCCTGGCTCGCCTCTTCCTGATTTGGGGTCACCAAGGTAGGCCTCCGATAGAAGCCATAATTTTCCTTCTTGGGATCGACGACAAAGAGAAAATCGCTTTGCTTGGCCCGGCCGGCAATCAAGTCCAGCAGTTCGGGATGAACGACACCTTTGCCGTAATCGGAGATCACAATACCGTCACAGCGGCTCATCTGCCGTTCGACGAACTGCCGTATCCGCCGCAGAAGACCTAGCCGAAAGTCCGCGTGATTTTCGCGATCCAGACGGACAATCTGTTGATGCCGGGGACGGGCGATGATTCTGGTCTTCTGTGTGGTCTGAAAATCCGACTCCAAAAAGACTCCGGTTGTCGATACGCCGAGTTCCTGAAGTCCGCGCAGCAACCTTTTTCCCATACCACCCCCTCCGACAACGCCGCACGCCGCCACCCCACCCCCCAGCGTCCTTAGGTTATGGATGACATTCGCCGCCCCGCCAAGGCGGAAACTCTCCGATGTGACATGAAGCACCGGCACCGGAGCTTCTGGCGAAATCCGCTCCACATCCCCCCAAATGAAGCGATCCAACATAAGATCTCCGACAACCAAAAGGCGGCGGCGCGGGAACTTCCTCAAAATACCGAGCAGACGTTTCGTGCTAGGAACCAACTCGACTCACCTCTTGCAGCGTCAAATTTTTGGACTCCTGGGCCGCCAACAGCTCGTAATAATAGTCCTCATTTTGTTTCGCCATTTGCTCTATCGTGAAATGGCTCCGCACTCTCTCTCGAGCCCTTTCGCCCATGCGCTTCATCTCCGCTTTATCGGAAAGCATCTGGGATATCGCGCGCGCCAGCGCCCCCGAATCCCCCGCGGGAACGAGCAGTCCCGACACGCGATCTTCTATCAGCTCAGGAACCCCCCCTACCTTTGTCGCGATGACAGGCTTGCCCGCTGCCATGGCCTCGAGAATTGCGACTCCAAGCCCTTCATAAACAGACGAAAGAACAAACAGATCGATCTCCGATAAGAAAACCGGGATATCCGACACAAATCCCATAAAAATGACCTCGCCCTCAAGACCGAGCTCCGAAACCATTTTTTTAAATAATTTTTTCTCACCGCCTTCCCCGGCAAGCCGATAGATCGCGTGGAGGCCCTGTCGCTTGAGATAAGCTGCCGCCTCAAGCAGGAAACGATGCCCTTTTCTCTCTTCAATGGATGCCACGGTACCGATGACGGGCAGATCGAAGGTGCGCTTTGTCTCCTGCAACTCTAAGAACGGAATGGCGTCAATCCCGCTGTGGATGATCCGGATCTTTTCTCTTTTGACCCCCGCCTCAAGCAAGACCTCTGCAATCCTTCCTGAAATGGCCACTATCCCATCGACCTGTCTATTGTACAGACAGTGGTTATACCAGTTTCTCCCGATGGGATAGTCCATTCGACGCGTCACCACATATCTGGCTATCGGATGGGGGCGTCCAAGCCAAAGAGCAAGGGCATGAGCCCTCTTGGTATGGAAATGAACGATGTCGTATTGTTCCCTCTGAATGAGCCTTCTGATAGAAAAGATTGCCCTCAAATCGAATTCATTCCAAACAGTGATCGGAAAGACGGGGATTTCCCTCTTTTGAGCCTCCAGGCAAAGCAATCCTTCGGGATCACAGAGAAGATGATTGTGATGGTTTCTCAAAGAAAGGTAGTCAAGCAGGCCTAAAACCTGTCTCTCCCCACCTCCCCACGCTCTCTCGGGATCGATATGGAGGATCTTGAGAGATCTTCTACTGTCACCCAAGCTCACCCCGACTTCTCCCTTAACTCCAGCTCCTTAAGCTTCGCATACCTAAGAAACACATAGACCGCGGCGGTCGCAGCAGTGAAAAATCCAGGGAACCCTTCAAGGAATCCACGCTTCCATAGGTACGAGCGAATGAAGCGAACGGCAGGTCGGACGAGATTATCCGCCAGGCGCCATCGCCTTCCTCGTCTCTTAAGCTCAGCTGCAGAAACCGTTGTGAATCGGTTGATGCGATTCATATGGTCGCCGATGTCTCGATACGAGAAATGGTGCAGAGGATTCTTCAAGCGTCGGATTTTTCCGTCGACGAGTATCCTTTCATGCGGATCGAAGCCGCCCCAGGTAGCGCGACTGCCGCGAAATATCCGTACGTCATAATCGGGATACCATCCCCCACGCCACCACCACCTTCCGAGATAATAAACAAGCCTGGGAACCGAAAAAGCAGCGAACCGACTTCCATAACGGCCCAGCGCATCCAGGATCTCCTCTCTTAGCTCAGGAGGCACCCGCTCATCCGCATCGACAAGGAATACCCACTCCCTCGTCGCCTGAGAGTGGGCAAAGGCCTTCTGATCCCGATAGCCCGCCCAGGCGCGCTGAATAACGCAATCCGTATACTCGCGGCAGATCTCAACGGTCCGATCTTGGCTGAACGAATCAACCACCACGATCTCATCGCACCACTTCAAGCTCTCAAGACACTCTCGGATGCGATCCTCTTCGTTGAAGCAGACCACGATGGCTGAGATCCCTCCTTTGGAATTCATAGAGGAGCTAGGCAAAATCCACCGAAGCTGCCAGAGGCGATGCTTGATCGACATGGGGCGAAGAGCAATAGCATGTGCTATAGCTTCACGGGCCTCTTTCAGGTTCCCCTTTCGAGCCAAGGCCTTGGCCAACCTGTAATAACGGTGGGCGAACAACCGGAAGAAGGATCTTCTTCCTATGAGATCCACGGCTTCCGGATAGTCGGTGCGCAACTTTTCCAACGCCCTGAGATTTTCCCTCGATCTAAGCTCATCATCGGAGCTGATGTTGCCACCGTGTTTCCGGTAGAAATAGACGATCTCGTTGATGAAGCCGATGCGATGACTCTTAATGACACGCAGAGATAGATCCAGATCGTAGGATAGACGAAACCATTCATCGAGAAGGCCGATCTCCTCAAGAACTGACTTTCTTGCCATCGTTCCCTGCAGCCTTATGATCCTCCCGTCAAAGAGATCCTTTACCGTGACTCCTTTCTCTTCCAACGCTTTGCCTCTCTCCCTAGGAATAACCGTATCCCGGTTATGGAACTTACCTTCAAGATAAGCGCCGTTTCCGATGACCATGGCGTAATGGGGATTCCGTTCCAGAAAATCATGCAAGATCTGCAGATGCCGGGGAGCCGACAGATCGTCTGAATCCATAAAAGCGACATAGGCTCCTTCGGCGTTTCGAACCCCTACATTGCGCGCGACCGCCGCTCCACTGTTTTCTTGACGAAGATAACGGATCCTATTTAGATAGGGACGGATGATCTCCTCCGTTCCGTCGGTGGAGCCATCATCGACGACGATCACCTCGAAGCCGGAGAAAATCTGGCTCAAAACGCTGTCCAGACTTTCCTTGATATAGTCACAACGATTATAGGTTGGAATCACAACGGAGACCCGAGGTGTCGCCTCTTGGACTTTAGCGACGGGCATACGTTCACGAGACGGTCTTTTTTTTGTAGCGCCTGAGGATATCCTTGAGCACTGCAATGACTCGCTGGACATCTTCCTCTTCCATCTTGGGATAGAGAGGCAGGGAGATAAGCCTTTCAGAAGCATCTTCGGCGTTGGGAAACCCTCCCCTTTTGAAGCCGAAAGTCTTGGCATAGAAAGTTAGGAGATGGAGCGCGCGAAAATGAACGCCAACCCCAATACCCGACTCTTTCAAGGCGCGCAGGATCTCATCGCGATCCACTGTCAGATCTTCTGTCTTAATCAGAATCGGGTAGAGATGATAGGCATGCTTGACGTTATCCTTTGCTTGAAGAAGCTGGATTTCCGTGACATCCTTGAAGGCCCGATTGTAAGTTTCGATCCATCTCTTTCTCCGCTGCCAAAAGGGCTCGAGCTTTTTGATCTGATGAATGCCCAACGACGCCTGCAGGTCAAACATATTATATTTATACCCCGGGTAGAGCACATCCCAGTGGACGTACCCATTGTCTCCATGCCTCATCCATGCGTCTGCCGTAATTCCATGCAGGCTGAGGATGCGGATCTTCTCTGCCAGGTCGTCCCGGTTCGTCGTCAGCATCCCGCCTTCACCCGTCGTCATGTTCTTGGTGGCATAAAAGCTGAAAGCGGTGCAGTCTCCTATATTCCCAACCTTTTTGCCGTGATACTCGCTCTCTACGGCATGTGCCGCATCTTCCACGACCGCCACATGATATTTTTGAGACAAACCGAGGATGATTTCCATGTCGCAAGGATGGCCATAAAGATGGACTGGTAGAATCGCTTTGGTTTTTTCCGTAATACGACTTTCAATCCTTTGCGCATCGATATTCAGGGTCTCCGGCTCCACGTCGACAAATACGGGCTTTGCACCTTGATGGACAATCACATTGGCCGTCGCCGCAAACGTCATCGGAGTGGTGATCACCTCGTCGCCTGGACCAATACCCAAGGCGGCCAAAGCAAGATGCAAGCCGGCAGTACACGAATTAAGTCCTATGGCATGCTTGCACCCGACATATTCGGCAAACAGTTTTTCAAGCTGGTGGGTCTTCGCACCGGTGGTGAGCCACCCCGACCGTAGAGTATCCAGAATCTCTTTCTCTTCCTCTTCGCCTAACCAGGGTCTGTGGAAGTGGCAGAAAGGTTCCGGTGTTTTAGCTTCAGGTCTCTTCTGCACAGTCTAATCCGCGTGATGGTTCAGTGATACTCGAGGCTACCTTTCTTCGTGACTATGGGGATCGCTCTCATCCACAGCATCTTCTCCCACCACTTCTGGTTCTTTTGATACCAATCTATGGTCTTATCCAGTCCCTCTTCTAGCTCCGTCATGGGGCTCCATCCCAGCAGCCTATGGGCCTTGGCGATAGAAGCTGTATGGCGAAAAACCTGCCCCGGTCGATCGCCGATATACTTAATGAGAGAGCGCGGCCTTTTCATCTTTTTCAAAACCAGCTCCGCTATGGTCAAAATATCCGTGCTCCTGCCCGTCCCAACGTTGATGACCTGTCGCCCCACCCGTTCAAAATCACAGTGCATCAAAACCTCTAATGCCCGACAAAAATCCTCCACATAGAGCCAGTCCCTCTGACTCTTTCCATCGCCGTGGACGGTTAGAGGTTCATTCAAGATGCAACTGGTGATAAAACGCGGGATGACCTTTTCCAAATGTTGATAAGGGCCATAGTTGTTAAAAGGTCTCACGATCACGGCCGGGATATCATAGGTCGTCCAATAGGAATAAACGAGGCGATCCGCCCCGGCCTTGGCGCCGGCGTAAGGGCTCGTGGGCATCAACGGATGATCTTCGTCCATAAACTCAGTCATCGCCGTGCCGTAGACTTCGGACGAGGAGATATGGATGAACCTCTCGACCGACTTCGAGTACTTCAGGACCGCATTCGCCACCACTTGCGTGCCTAACACGTCGGTTTCAAAGAAAAGTTGGTTGTCATAGATAGAGCGAGTGACATGCGTCTCAGCGGCAAAATGGAAGACGATCTGGGACTGCGAGACCAGCGAGTCTATTAATTCGCCGTTTCTGATGTTTCCATACCAGAACGAGAAGCGACCGTCGCTGTTTTGGTTATCGATTTTCGGAAGATTTTCCGTATTGCCCGCATAGGTCAGAGCATCCAACACAATGACTTTGTAGCGCGGATATTTTCGCAGCAGGTAACGTACAAAGTTGCTTCCCATAAAACCCGCCCCGCCAGTGACCAATACAGTTTTTGTCTTACCCCTCATGACACCGCTTTCTGATGTGTCAATATTGCCAAAGAGTCCTTTCCATGGTTGAAGAGGAGATCGATCACAGACATGTAGGGGACAAAGTCGCCGTGTAACTGCTGATAGACAGGATGCTGATAGCCATGATATTCCAACCGAATCCCCTCTCGGGAAAAGAATGCCTCGTCCATATAGTTCTTCCCTGCATCTCCTTCTAAAAAAGTATCGGCGCGAAAATAGCGGCAGATCTCGATCAACCTTTCGGTTTTCCCTACCTTTGGGATTTTCAAATCTGAGGCCAGGTAAATTCTGGCATTCAATCCCAGCTGTTCCACGAGGTTATAGATGAACGCCATATTCAGATCCACAAGCAATTTCCAGGGACGTCCCAAAATATCCTCCAGCGCACCTATATACTGATTAAAGAAAGGCGCGTTCCTATAGTTCTGAACAACGGATCTCAGCTGCTTGGTGCGCCAAGAGACGCTGTTATTGATCTCGATCTCTCGATTGAGCGGGAAGTTGCGTCCCTTGATCAGAACGGGCACCGTCAGCCATTGAGTTCCCTGTGGGGTTTTGATTCGGTTGCGGTTGCGCCAACCATTCTTGTCATACTGAACATCGTCATATACCACAAACGCATCGCTTTTGAACATCTGATCGAAGTAACCCAACCAAGGAAGATAACTGGGCTGCAACACGACGATGCGCATGAAACGGAGTCACCGACCGACAAAAAGCGGAAGGTAATGATAGTAGCCCTGCAAGGTTCCTAGATCGCAAGCCCGGCCTCGAAGCAAGCAACCGAAATGGGGAACGACCTTGGGAAATTCCACAAAAGTCTTCCAAAGATCAATTTCGTCCGTCTTGCTATTCGCAAACTTGCCAGTCAAGAATTGAAAAATTCTTGCCGGGAAGACAGTTCTTCCGAAGCCGCGAACCTCGTAGGAAAGGGAACCAAAACACCGGCGTGTCTCCGCCTCAGATCGCACTCGCCCGATCGGTAGGAGCCGCCTACGACGGGCGCGAGTATCGATGACAAACCCCTTGGAGCCATGGAAATAGTCTCTTTCCTTTTTCGGGACTCTCACCATGCTACTGAGGACCGCCGGCTCTTCAAATTCGTAGCGGGAAAGCAGTTGCCGACTTGCCGAAAGCCGGCGTGCAATGAGTACTTGATCTGGAATGATCATTAAGAAGGGATCCTGACCGACAAATGATTGGGCGACTCTGAGAGCGCCACCCAGACCGTCCCACCGCCGCTGTTGCGCAAACGTTAATTTGCATGAGGAGAATCCTACTCTGTGAAAGCCGTCGATCCTTTGAAGATCCCAGTGACGCAGATAGTCCTTTATGATCTCTTTTCCCTTCCTAATGACAACACAAATCTCTTCGATTCCCGCAGAAACTGCTTCCTCAACAGCGTATTGAATCACAGGTTTCCGTCCCAACGGCATCATTTCTTTCGGGAGAACCAAGCTAAAGGGACGCATTCTCAATCCCCTGCCCGCCGCGGGAATCACCGCCTTGACGACTTTTTTGACCATAAGCCTCAGGCAGGAACAGAACCTTCCATATAGGTCTCATGCCATATCTGGAAGACCATAAGAACCCAAAGTTTGGTTGCCAAGTGTATTCCTCCTCGGTAGAACTTTTCTACCACGTCTTGAACATAATCGGGCCTGAAGAAGCCATGGCGCCGCAGGCGCTGCCGCGACAGCAACAGCCTAACGTAGGACTCCATACTCTGAAGAAGCCACTGGTTGATGGGCAAAACGAACCCTTCTTTAGGGCGGTACACAATCTCTTGCGGGAGATAACGGAGCGCAGCCTTTTTCAGTATGTACTTGGTTTCCGCATTCGAGATTTTCAACGATCCATCGATTCCTGCCGCTAGCTCCAGAAAATCCCTATCCAAATATGGGGCCCGCACCTCTAACGAGCTGGCCATGGAGAGGCGATCCACATACGTAAGAACCTGATCCGGCAACTGGGAATTGAATTCGGCCTCTAAGACTCGGTTCAGAGCATCTTTTGCTGTCAGGTCGCTGAAATACCGCCTCAAGTGGTCCGCAGTAGACAGATTCCAGGTCTGCTTAGCGACCGCGGGATCATAAAGGAGCTGTTTTTCCTCCTCAGAGAAGACCGAGAGCTTGTAGCGCCAGCGCCAGTCTTCCTTTTCTGCAATCTCTCTAAGGATGATCTTATCCCGCTCATCCAGCTTATTTACCTCAGACAGGCATAGACCATTCTTGGTGTCCTTCAGGTAAGACTGGATCGGTGCCGCCAGTCTGTGGGAGAGATAGCTCCCGAAAAGCTCATCCGCTCCGTCCCCTGAGATGCCAACTTTGACGTGCCGGCTCATCAAACGAGCCAAGAAATAGGTCGAGATCACGCCTGCAAAGGGCTCGTCGAAATGGCTGATGATTTGGGGAAGCTCGTCCTCCAAATGTGTGGACTCAATAACCTCCTCATGGTGTCGAGTGCCATAACGTGCAGACATCAGCGCCGCGCACTCGCGATCCTTTTCCTTCGCAGGCGTAGTGCTCTCAGGCCCATAGGCTAGAGTAAAGGTGTCAATCGGCTGCGACGACACCGTAGCGGCAAGAGCCGCGCAGAGACCGGAATCGAGTCCCCCGCTCAGAAAAAATCCGATGGGCACATCACTGATGAGGCGTCGCTCGACAGCCACCTTCAACGCCGCGAGCAACTCGTCTGCTATTTCGTCTTCCTCAAGGCCTTTTGTCCAGACGTGACCAAAATCCAGTCGCCAATAGCGGTTCACCGAGGTACGGCTGCTCCTTCCGCCCCTGGAATAAAGGAGGTAATGCGCGGGCGGGAGCATTTGTATCCCCTCAAAGATGGAAAGCGGAGCCGGGATATGCTTGTAGCTAAGAAAGTGATGCAGGGCTGGCCAGTGAATTTTTCGATCTAGGAATGGAAGAGTTAGAAGAGCTTTAATCTCCGAAGCGAAGTAGAGAACTCCGTCGTCGCTCAAATGATAGTAAAGCGGCTTCTTCCCTACCCGGTCTCGCGCCAGCACTCCCCTTTTCTTTTTCCCGTCCCAGACTGCGATGGCATACATGCCATTGAGATCGTTGACAAAAGTCTCTCCCTTTTCTTCATAAAGATGAACCAGAACCTCTGTGTCTGAACGCGAACGGAAACGGTGGCCCACCCGTTTAAGATCCTCCATGAGTTTCGGGAAATTGTAGATCTCGCCATTCTGAGCCACCCAAATCTCACCGGTCTCGTTCGCAATCGGCTGTCGTCCTTCCTGCAGATCGATAATGCTTAGTCGGCGCGCACCGAGACTGAAATTTTCACCCCCGGTACAAAACTCATCGTCGGGACCTCGATGGCGCAATTTTCCCAGCATCCGGATGACCGAGCTGTCATCTCGGGCGCCGAAAATTCCGGCTATGCCACACACCTTAATTCTTTCTCACTAGGCCGAAACGAAGTACGTCCACAAACCCTCCGTCAACATATCTCTCGCCCTTGAGAAGCCCCTCGCGAACAAAGCCTGCCTTCTTAAACGCCTCCGCTGCCCTTGGGTTCGGGGCCAGAACGTACGCATAAACCTTATGCAGGTCGAGCTTTTCAAAGGCAAACTGAACTAGGCTGGAAATCGCTTCTTTTCCTATCCCTTTCCCCCAGTACTGCTTATCGCCAATCACAATGCGCACTTCTGCGTGACGATGACGATGGTCAATACCGTAAAGCCAGACGCATCCAACGAACCGTTTTTTTGGACGAACCTCTATGGCAAAA
Source organism: Binatia bacterium (assembly GCA_036004365.1). Lineage (GTDB taxonomy): Bacteria > Desulfobacterota > Binatia > UBA9968 > UBA9968 > DP-36. Next base: position 7,363 of record DASYRN010000121.1, on the reverse strand, counting down.
ATGACACAGTCTGGGTCGCTCACCATCGTTTCATACCATCGCCGGTGCTCCTCCGCGGTCACGGGTCGCACTCGATCTACCAGAGAGACGATCTGTGAGTCGTTAATCCAGTCACGGTATTTTTCCGCGTCTTCCCACTCGAAGGGGCGAAGCCGCACGTGCTTTCCAGTAAACATCTCTAAGGACCCCCAATTGGATCATTAAATCGAGAGGGGTTTTGGAGAATTCATTCTCCTAGGGACAGGTGAATTGAATCCGGTGGTCTCAACCTTTGGGTTCGTAGATCTCCACCTCCACACCAAGGTCCTTTCTCATAACTTCCTTCAGGTGATCGCCAGAGTTCTTAAGGACTCTAAGCCAACCATATTCCCAGTCTCGAATGCCGGCGAGCCAAGCCGAGCACCCGCGACAGGGCCAGCACTCCGCTCCCCGACCGTCCAAGTGCATGCGCCGGTACCAATTGAATCTCTCTCCTTGCCAAATTTTCTTGATAGACTTTTCCCAGACGTTGGGAAAAAGCTCAGATGTGCGAAAGGAGATGTCCTGGCCGCATAAGGAGACCCGCCCAAGGGTATCGACGTTAAGGCGTTCAAACGGCCACACGCAGGGCTCCTTACGCTCGCTCGGAAGCTGTGCATAGAGATGTGGCTCCAGGGCTTTGCCGGCGGGAATCGTGGTATTATCATCCCAAGTGAGAAACTTGCGGGTAATTACATCATCAACTCCTATCTCTTTCAGCCAGAACTCAACCGCTGCCTCAAGCCTGTCCTCAATCTCCTTTTGACGAATGATCGAAACTACCACCCGGCTGGGCACGCCGAATTGCCTACGCAATTCCAGGGCGGCACGAACATTGTCGACGTGTTGAGCCCACCACTGCTCAGCATTTCGGGGCGGTCCACCATGCGGAGGCCGCACTCTAGCATAGGTTTCGGCATCGGCCGCGTCCATGGAGAATTCTATCAGATCAATGCCCGCGGCCAGCACGCGCTCCAGTCTCTTGCGCAATTTGGATGTGGGTCCAAACATGCTGCCGTTCGTATTAAGCCATATCCTGGCCCCCTTCGCCTTGGCATACTCGATCATCTCTACCATCTGGGGATGAAGCATCGGCTCCCCGCCACCAGTGCAGCGCATCCACGCGCCATACACCCCGCACTCATCGGCGATCTTTTTCCACAGCTCAACTGGAAAGAGATCCCCATCGCGCTCTCGGTAGAAACGACGGATCTCTGAATTGCCATCGGTGTACGGACAATTAGGACAGCCGAAATTGCACGGATAGATAATCGATAACACGACCATCAAAGGAAACTCTTCTGCTCCAGGCCTGAGCCCGTAGCTAATACCAGTAGGATTTGCCATTCGGTCTTATCTCTCTGTAACTCCTGCCCGAAACAAGCAATTCCTCAAAGGCGACTCGATCACTGAGAAATCACAGATTTCTTGGAAGCTCCTAGCGGGGCATAGGTTCCCGGATAGTGCGCCTCGTGCACTGGTGAGACTTCGCTTCGAACAGAAAAGCTTGGGTCGAGCACATTTTCCTCGATGGTTTGCTTATAAATGTCCACAACATACTCCACAACCGGTGCAAATTCAAAACCATCTCTGAGCTTTTTGACGCTTCTGTATTCAACGATGACTAAGGAATCCGAAGGGCAGGGAACTGTCCGGGCATAGCGCATGAGGCGCTCTTCGAACAACGAGCGGTTGCTTGGGTAATACTTCAGCGTAGTAAAGATACTCGCCAGACAAACGAACTCCCCCACATGACAGTAGCGAAACCGGCTGACCCAGTCCAACGCGCCGGGGCGGGAATAAAGAATTTTCTGATCGCCTTGCTTATCGACAATGTAGATATTGGCAAAAAAGTTCACCACGTCGATGGTAAAGACGCGCCAGATGATGATACCAAAGAAGTTGGTGTAGCGTTCGAGGACTTTTTGGAGAGCGCCTGGAAGGGACTTACGCGCAAGAAAATTGTACCAGAGACCGGCGTGGGCAAGGGGAAGCAAGAGGATATATCCCCACAAGAGCAGACTCAGAGCTGAATTCACATAGAGTAAAGACTCGGAGGCGGGCTGCATCGCCGTAGAGACCGGAGTCCAACCACTAAGGAGCTGATCCGCGAGAGACCCCGGCTCCATATAGATCAGCGCGGAAACCATAACCATCTCGCACAGGAATCCCAGACGGATCTGGGTGGCTATAAACAAGAAGCTCATGATCATGAGCCAAGCACCTAAAGACGAAGTTGCGGTAATTAACATGAGAATGGCCGCAACAATCTCTGTTCCATACGCTAAATGGTTGAGGGCTCGGAACGCCCAGTGGCGTGGAGGCATCTTTTGATAATAGCGCCACCAATATCCCCACCACGGATTCACCATCCCGTATTCCATCCCTTCATTCCTCGGATAACCGGAAACGAGCTTGTACAATCCTGCCGATAACATGATCGCCGCAAAGTCGATCCTGAACACAGAGAGCGCCAACGATCGAAGCATGCCGCTCTGGTCCATATAGAGCGCATACTCTAAAAAAAAGACGCAGACTCCGAGCCAGTAGGTCATAAAGCCCGGAGCTCCCATGCCCCGGAGAATTCCTTTCCAACGCATGTGGATGAAGAAATAGCGACAGAGCAATAAATTAACGAGGCTGGAAAGTACGGGATAATAGCCCAGAATCAGCATCGCCGCGCACAAAAACCAGAGCGCAAGTAGCCATGGCAGCACAATCGGGTTTTGAATTCGATCCGTGAGCGAGTCTGATTTTGCGTAGCCGCCGTATCGCTCGCTCGTAAAGAACCATCGGCTGGGACCGAGTGTGATCAGAAGGGTGGCAAAAAGAAGCACCCCGTAGGAGGCGCGGAGAAACGCCTGCATTGAAAAGGAGAAGTCTCCCCCGAAAACAACAGGCAGGCTCAAGATTTTACCTTAAGGATTCCCGGCTAGCTCTCGTACCATTCGGCGCGGCAGCCAAAGCTCTTCCGGTTTTCGGCTATCCAAGCATAGAGTCGAGTCCCTAAGAAAGAGGCACCGGGAAAATAAAAGATAGGGATGAGCGACCATAGCCAAGGGCTTACCCAAATCAATCTCCGGAAAGCGTAAAAACCTTTGAACACAACACTCTCTTCCGTCACGACAAGCATCGTCTTCTCAACATCCTCCGGTCTAACCGAGGGAAATTTCCGCATCATAGTCTGCTGATCGTGCGAGTCGAAGAACTCCAAGACCCGAAAGCAATCCAGCTTCCGGAGCCATTCCACACTACGGCCGCAAAAAACGCATTGGCCGTCATAGATAACGCTGAAGCGTTTCATAGGAGTCAGGAAGGGCTCAAAACACTTTATAGTACAACTTCTATCGGAGAAAGGCTAAGGCGAGGAATGCGACACCAGCCTCTTGAATTGTAGCTTAACAAGCGCAAGCCAAGTGCGAGGATATGTTGGTCGATATCGGAGCGAAACCCATAAATGCTTCGAAGCCGCCATCCAATCCCTTTTTTCCAGCTCCTCGCGTCCTAGCTTTGACCAATAGCGGCCATAGTGAGGCAACAGCAGCGCTCGCTTGTCAGGAGAATCCTTCCATCGATTCCAAAGTCGATCTAGGAAAGCAATATAGTTCACGTACATTTCATCGCGTCTTTGGTGAGTCATCTGCCATTTGTGAACCCGGTACTGAGCCAAAGGTCGGACCATAAAATACAGCCGAGAAATCTCTCCGGCCAAAACGCACATCTCGACGTCCCCATAGCCCCCTGCTGCGGGAAGATTGCAATCGAATCCCCCTATCTTTTCCAAAATCTCTCTCCTAATCATCATGGCCGAGGGGACAGCGACAGGAAATTTTCTTTTCAAAACAGCTCGAAAATCACCCACCAGATCGTGATGAACCCCTCTCCTCTCTGCCCAAGTTCTCTTTCGGATCGGGCGGCCACCTTCGTCAACGTCATCCACTTCGCTATAAGTCAGTCCCACGTGCGAATGCAGATCCAACAACGCGACCTGCGTGGCGAGCTTGTCGGGGTACCAACGATCGTCATGGTCCAGAAAAGCAAAGGACTCTCCGGACCCGATAGCTATCCCCTCATTATAAGCTTTGTCCGCTCCCGCGTTCGCTTGATACTTATAGATGACTTTCGATCCAAAGGTCTTAACAACCTCTCCGGTACGATCCGTTGAACCATCATCCACAACAATAATTTCAAAATCCTGAAAGGTTTGACTCAAGACGCTCTCTATAGCGTCCCGAACGAACCGCTCGCCGTTGAGGACCGGAATAATGACGCTTACCTTTGGCATAGCTGTTTCGGGCTCGGAACTCTGAATAAAGTAAACGACGGCTCAAAAAATCATGCGGCACGCGTGGTCAGGGCCGTTTTGTGGTCCTACATTAGTCTCGCACGGGGTCGAATGCTGCCTTGACACGACATCCGCCAGCAACTATTTTCTTGTCACCCTAAGTCCACCAATGGAATTGAAAATCAGTAAAACGCCTCTCGTCATGTCAGTCGAACTCGATCGCAATCAACACTGGCTCGTGAACGAGCGAATTTTGCAACGCACTATAGAGCGATTCTACCCAAATATCAATTTCGTGGTTTCTTTACCTAACAATTCGTTTCACCGCAGTATCGGTCAACGTATCTCTAAAGAGCTAGCCGGAATGAAAGACCGCATCGTTCTTGGAACAGAGAACCCGTGGACCCGACTACTCCAAATGATAGAACGCACCAACCAGGAGCATGTTCTGACGATCCCTCAAAACGCATGTGGCATGCCCCTGGCAGGCGTGGACTTCATTGGCAGGATGATCCGGGGGTCAGATGTGGATTTGGTCTATAGCGACCAAATTGTCGGTCTGTTGCCTTTCCTGTTATCCAGGAGACTCGTGGAGAAGGTTTTAGGCAAAGCGCCACATGCGAATTTGGATTCGGGCCCTCTCGAGACATTGGCCACGTCTAAATAGCCTTTCGGTTACTCCCGATGGATCACGAAGGTATACGCCGTCACCCTGAAGAAGCCCAAGGACGAAGGTCTCGAGAATATGGACACGCTTTGTGGAAAGGGGGGTAGACTTCAGAAAATTAGATTGTTCCAAAGTCGGATAGAACCAAAGCCCATCTACTACTGTCCTCGATTTCCACAGGATCGCGCACGCTGCGCTAATGCCTGACAACACTATCCCGTGGGAGAAAAATGCTCAGAGCACTGAGACATAGCGTGGTCCGACCCGTGTCTTTGCCGGTCCTCTATCTGCAGCACTTGTCTCGACGAGGTTCGAGCCGTGATCGAGCATTTGAAGGAACACAACTGACCGGTCTGGGAGATAGGTAACAAAAAAGTCCGGGGACATAGGTTACACATTTATCCGCTTCAGTCTACCAAATGCATCCTCGATTCGCATGTGTCTTTCAAGCAATCTTCCTAGCTTGAGCGGTCCGAAGTAAACGGTCCAGATCCCATCATCGATTTCTTCAAGGCCAACGTATTCACCGACACAAACGGTGGAGACGTTTACCCATTGTTTGTTCCATCGTATACCGCCATTGGCGCTGACGTAAGGGACCTCGAAGCGATCCGGGTACTCAAGGGGCGAAAGTTTCGTAGGCATTTGACGTGGAGAGGGCTCATAGACAGAAGCCGGCGAAGTAATCGGCTACGAATTGTGTCTTTTGGTCCATAGGTGTAGTTTGACTCCAAGGCATCGGGCACCTCCGTTGGTGCCCGCAGTATTCTCACAAGTGTTACTGATGTCCCTGGACTGAACTGTTACCTATGTGTCCGGACCGTACCGCACCGCAACCTAACCCGCCGCTTGAGCCGATTGCGAGATTGAGCGATGGACGATTCCATTTTTGGTAACGGCTCAGCGGCATAACGTTAGGCAGTCTGCAAGAGATTCCGAGGACTCCATCGGGAGGTGGTCAGGCTTGTCGATCAGGGTTAGAAACGGAAACGGCATCAACCCACCGCTGCCGACCGAGGGTGACGGTCCTTTTCGCCTCGTGCACCGTCCCTCCGAATCGATGGCGCAGGCCGAGACCCACATTAGTCACGATGGGACCTCCCTCATGTCCAGCACGACCCTGGACGAGGGCCATGCTCTGAACTCGGTTCTCGCAGATCTCTCGACGTCGGAGCTGCCATCAGACGCCCGGCGTGAACTCAAAGGTGTATTTGCTCATCTTCACCGGCTAAATCGATGGGTCTTCGATCTGGCCCTTCAGGAACTGCGACTTTACGACGAACGCTACCTGACAAGCGGCCCGCAGCAGTGGTCGCGCGATGGAACCACGTGGTACGACCTCCCTCACGAGATCCACATCACGGGTGTCGAGGGCTATCCGGTCTACAAGGTCGACGCCGAATGGGTGGTTCATCTACAGCAGTTGGTGCACGCTGGAGAACGGCCGTTCCTCGCAGCCCAGCACCTCCACGAGGCCAGGCGTCACCGAGGGACTCGGTTTCGCTGGATCGAGGCAACAACCGCGGCGGAACTGGCGATCAAGGAGGCTCTTCTCAGGATGGAGCCGAAGTTCGCGCCGCTTCTGCTTGAAGTGCCCTCCCCACCGCTTGGGAGGCTCTATGGCTCGGTTCTCGAGGCGGTTGCCGGTGAGCGCTCGCCGTTCTTGAAGGCGCTTCAGAAGGGAGTTGAGGTCCGCAACCGCCTGGTGCATCGGCCGTCCGAGCCCGATCCAGACCCACAACAACTCGCAGACTATGTCGGCGACGTGGACCGTGCCGTTCGACACCTTCGACGTCTATGTCGACGGCGAAATCCGGACATCCGTATGGAGCAGCTTCATCGAATCGTGCAATGGGACCACTCAGGGGCTCCCTAACGGGCCGCTTCCAGCGGACCGGGCGCTCTCGATGCTCGCGCTCCGCCCGCTGAGCGCTAGGCGTGTGTGTAACTATACGCTTGGAGGAGACTGTTATGAAGATTGACGGCGGGTGCCATTGTGGGTACATCACCTATGTCGCAGAAATCGATCCCGACAAGGTCGGGATATGCCATTGCACGGATTGCCAGACCCTATCGGGGGCCGCCTTTCGTACCAGTGTTCCCGCAGCACGGGATTCGTTTAGCTTACATGGCGGACAACCAAAGATTTATGTGAAGACTGCCGAAAGCGGCGCTAAGCGCGCCCAAGCGTTCTGTCCCGAGTGCGGCTCGCCGATCTATTCGGCAGCCGTAACCGAACCTCAGGTATTCAATATCCGCGTAGGCACGGTACGACAGCGAGCCGAGTTACGGCCGAAGACACAAGGGTGGTGTCGATCCGCGCTCGATTGGGTTATGGATCTGCACTCCATAAGGCAGTTTGCTAAGCAACGGACCAGTTAAGGCAGCCTGGA
>DASYRN010000120.1:0-25894 GCA_036004365.1 Binatia bacterium | reverse complement strand
CGCGATGATCGCCGGCGCCTTGGCGTCGAGCAGCCACTTCACCGTCTTCTCAAATCCCTCCTCCGGCGCCTGCATCGGCAACGACGCCGCATACCGATCCAATGACGGAAACGGAACCTCTCCGTTCAGCTTCTTCTCCTGAACCGCGCTGTCATAACACAAATAGACCGGCCCCATCGGGTCCGTCGTCGCTAACCGGTACGCCCGAATGAATGAGTCCGCCACCGCCTCCACACTCCCAGGCTGATCGTCCCACTTCACAAAGTCTCGCACCAAGTTCCCCTGAACCTGTGCCGTATGCACCCAGTCGATCCACGGTCGGCGCTGCGCCGTGTCCATCGGTCCCGTTCCCCCGAGCACGATCACCGGCAACCGGTCGCACCATGCATCGCCGCGTGCTGCAGTCCCACAATGTTGTGCACCGCCGAGGCCATCGGCTTCCCTTTGGCCCGGGCATAGCCGTGGGCCAACGCCACGGTCATCTCCTCGTGTGGGCACAAAATCATCTCGGGCATGTGGTTGCCGCCGTAGTTGACCAAAGAGTCGTGCAGACCCCGAAAGGTGGCACCCGGGTTCACAGAAATATACTCGATCTCAAAACCTTTCAGCAGATCGACGATGACGTCGGATCCGTACTGGGGACGGGGCTTTTCAGAAATCCTTGCTGCTTTGCTCACGGTTGTTCCTTCCGTTAGCTCCAACAATTTTTCCGGAACATAATCCGAAACGGTTCCTGGGACAAGAGGGCGGATCCATGTTTGCCGGCGCCCTTGCGCTCATCATGTGTTTGCCCTATTTTAGCTGAAGTTAATGAAGGCGATGAAATTTATCCTTCATCCCTCATCCTTTATCCTTTAACTACGAAAAACGTGACATCGAGAGGAGGAACGGATGTCCAAGAGCACGGTGGCCCTTGTAACTTTTCTCGTTGTCGCGATCGGAGGAATCATGACAGAGGCGCAGGAAAAAAAAGGTCCAGTCTATGCGACCATGAAGACCAGCATGGGAGACGTAGTGATTCTTCTCTTCGAACAGAAGGCGCCAAAAACGGTCGCAAATTTTGTCGATCTGGCTACCGGAGCTAAGGAGTGGACCGACCCGAAAACCAAACAGAAGGTGAAGCGGCCGCTGTACAACGGGACCATCTTCCACCGCGTGATTCCCGACTTCATGATCCAAGGAGGCGATCCCTTAGGCAACGGAACCGGCGGGCCGGGCTTCAGGTTTGCAGATGAATTTCATCCCGACCTGAAACATTCGAAGCCCGGCATCCTTTCGATGGCCAATGCCGGACCGAACACCAACGGAAGCCAGTTCTTCATCACTCACAAAGCGACTCCCTGGCTCGACGGCAAACACTCCGTCTTTGGCGAGGTGGTCAAAGGGCAGGACGTGGTCAACGCCATGGCTAGTGCTCCACGCGACTCTCGAGATAAGCCCACCAAGGACGTCGTGCTTGTCGAGGTCGTCATCTCCCGCGGCAACTACTGATTTCTTCTTGCCGATCAGCTTGTCTCGCTTGCTGGTGGGTCAGCTTAAGGGACGTTAATTTTGCTCAGGCGAGCATTCACGATTCCGATCATGATATGAGGCGCAGCCATCGGGCAATATTGCTTCGCAATATGGAGCAACCTCAACGCTTCGTTTTCTTGGCAAGCCAAGAGCAGTTCGCGTTCTTTGACCTCCGTTGCGCGTAGCAATACGCCATAAATACCTTCGTTTGCGGAAACATGGTTCAGCAGGCATTCGCGCAACTCGGGCATTAATTTAAACGTCAGTTCCACGTTGGCGATTTCAGTCCGGTGCTTGGTTAAAATGAACCTCGAGGACGGATGCGGTTTGCGCGGAACAGCCAAGAAATAAAAAGCGCTAGGATCGGCGGCGCTGTCCTGTCAACTCTTTATCATGCCTTCAAGCAAAGGCAAGAAAAAAAATGGCGGCCGAAGAGTATTGAGTTCACTTGACGCTCTCTTTTAGTTCGAATAGGTCTTGTAAAATGCGTGGCCAGACCATCTAGGCAAATTGCCACGGAAGGAGGGGCGACGTGAAACGAAGCACCGACCGCGTTCTCACTACCCATGCAGGGAGCTTGCCCCAGCCGGAGGATCTCCGTGAAATGCTGGCGGCGAAAAACACCGGGCAGGCGTATGACCAAGAGGCGTTCGCGCAACGCGTGCGCAGCGCCGTCGCGGAGATCGTAAAGAAGCAGATCGAGAGCGGCCTCGATATCGTCAATGACGGTGAGTTGGGAAAACCCAATTTTTCTCGCTACGCGCGCGAGCGTATGAGCGGCTTTGTAGAGCGGCCGGCGAAACCCGAAGAGCGCCCGTCGATGATTTTCGGCCGCGACATGGTGGAGTTCCCGGAATACTTCCAGAAGAGGTTCGGCACGGTGCGCGGGGAAAATATCAAGCGGGTTTTCTGCAATGGCCCGCTCAAATATCTCGGCCACGCCGCCGTTCGGGCGGACATCGAGAACTTCAAAGCCGCGCTGAAAGACGTAAAGGCCGAAGAGGCTTTTTTGCCCGCGGTGGCGCCCGGCACCATCGAGCACTGGATGAAGAACGACTATTATTCGAGTGATGAAGCCTACCTATTCGCGATTGCCGAGGCCATGAGGGAGGAATACAAGGCGATCGTTGACGCCGGGTTGTTGCTCCAAATCGACGATCCCGATCTTCCCGATGGTTGGCAGTTCAATTCGGATATGAGCGTAGCGGAATATCGGAAATACGCCGAGCTTCGCATCGACGCCCTCAACCATGCCCTGAGGGACATCCCGCCGGACAGGGTCCGCTTCCATACCTGTTGGGGCAGCTATCACGGCCCGCACAAATACGACATCCCGCTCAAAGACATCGTCGATCTTATCCTCAAAGTGCGCGCCGATGCCTATTCTATAGAGGCTTCCAACCCTCGCCATGAGCATGAGTGGCGGGTTTGGGAAGAGGTCAAGCTTCCCGAGGGCAAAATCCTCGTTCCAGGAGTCGTCGGCCACGCGACCGACATTGTCGAGCACCCGCAAGTGATAGCCGATCGCCTGGTAAGGTACGCCAAGCTGGTCGGCCGCGAGAACGTGATGGCGGGCACGGACTGCGGGCTTGGTCCCAGGGTGGGCGATCCTAAGATCGCGTGGGCCAAGTTCGAGGCGATGGCTGAAGGCGCGCTTCTCGCCACCCGACAGCTCTGGGGCCGGTAAGGTCTCTGGCTCGTCTGTCGTAAGCGCTAATCGCACTCAGATCGCGATGGAAAGCCGTCGATGAATGACTGGTGTGCGTGCGGCAGATCGGCCGGAAATGATGGGGGAATTCTGAGATGGTTACGGTTTTCGCAGTCCGTTGATGGGTGCGACGAATTCTTTTCGAATGAACCCTGTCTGCCCGCTTTCTTTCGACCGGATCTCCAACCAGTCGCCGTGCGCACCGACCACGGCCACTCTCGTTCCGGGAGTTACCCTCGCGAGTGAAATGGATGCGAATGTGGGTTCTTTGCGGACCGTGGCAGAAGACTTGATTTCATAGGTTTCGATGGTGGTTTTTGTCGCGGGGCTTTGGGGGGTAGAGTCTCGTCGATTCGCGCCCGCATCGCTCGGGTCGGACCGGGCCGAGACCGAGAATGGGCTGCCGCTCTGAGAAATTTTGCCTTCGGACTTCCGGATCGGTGCAGAGCTTTCCGCGGAGCCCAGAGCCTTTTCCCACTGGATCAATGTCCTTACATCCATTCCCTCGCGGACAAACAAGAGCGGGCAGTAGATCGTGATGGGATCGGAGCTGATTTCAGAAAACTTCCACTGGGAGACTTCCGCGATCACCGCTTTCTTAAACTCGTTGTCGGTGAGACGAGACGTCAGCTCTTTTACTTGGGTCACGCTCCCCGCCGGGCTTACCGTAAGCTGTAAGAGAACACTGCCCATGAGCGCCGGATTTTTCTCCACCTCTTGCCGATAGATCTGGCGCACGCCCAGAAGCTGGTTTTCGATCCTCTTGCCGATCGCCGCGGCTTGGCTGCCGGTCTCCTTTGGAGCCGTGACGTGGAATCCGAGTTCGGGTGGCAGGATGACGACATTTCCCAGCGCCGGATCCCACTTAAGCTGAGTTTTATCTGCGCCGCTTTCGGGGGGCGGATTTTTTCCGGACGATTCGTGACGGTTGCGGTACTTCGCGCCGGCGTTGTACCCCAGCAGAACCAAAGCCACGGCAAAGGCGCAGCCGGCGAGAACGATCACCGCTCTCGAGTTTCCCAACCATCGGTTCGCGTCTGGTAAGTCGCTCCTCATTCGGCTCTATGGTTCCTTTCAGATCGGTAAGTACGGATAAGAAATGACCCGGCGGCGTCGGAGGCAGCACTACCTCTCCTTCGACCCCAGGTTCATTTATCGAAGGATGCGGGTATTTTTTTTCTCTGCTTGTAGATGTGAATGCAAATCTCGTCGATCGTAGAGAGCTGACGTTCTTCTTTGTCGTTCCTGCTCGGCTCGGATTTTGCCTCGTATTGGATAGTGACAGACTGTATCTTGTCCGACTGGTTTTGCCATGAGACTCTGAGGAGTCGGCCTTCGATCTGGTCGACATAGGTGCCAGCTGTGCGCAGAAGCTGGGAAAGGCTCAGAAGATACGCCCTTCTCGGTAGACCATGCCTTTTTTTTCTGCCTTCGGTCTCCAATTTTTTGATATCGTCGGGCGTGTATCGCCGCTCCAAGTCCACGGAGAAAAGGGGTCCTTTTTGCCAACCCTGAATGCTATAAGCGCTGCCTTGGCATCTCAATTCGAGTGCTTTGAGATCCAACGCCTCCAGGCTCTGGCCGATGCAGCGCAGTGTCCGCGAGTAAAAATTTTTTGCAGCCCGATCGTGAAAACTCAAAACTTTCATTCCACAACTTAAGTCAAAGCAATGATAATGCCAAGGCGCTCCAAGGTAACCAATGGATTATACGCTATTTTTTGCGGGATCGGCGTCTGCGAAAAGGACAAAAAGGTCCCTCGAGGTGACAAAAACGTCATGCCGTAAGATGGCGACCAACCAGTTATTTTAGCCCGGCGTGTGATTCAGCGTTTGGTGTGAGACTTGAGGAGGTCTGTGAACTGTTTGTAGAGCTTTTGCATCTTCGGACTGATGATAATCTGGCAGTAGGGCTGATAAGGCTGATTCTCGTAGTACTTGCGGTGGTATTCTTCGGCTTCGTAGAATTCGCCTAGCGGCTTCACTTCGGTGACAATGGGTTTGCCGTAAACCGAAGAATCATTTAGCTCGTTTATGAATTTCTCGGCTTCCTGCTTTTGCGCGTCACTCGCATAGAGAATAATCGAGCGGTACTGAGGGCCAGCGTCATTTCCCTGCCGATTGAGCGTGGTCGGATCATGGGTGGCAAAGAAGACGGTGAGGAGCTCCCTGAACGTAATTTGGCGTGGATCGAATTCGATCCTGATGACCTCCGCGTGTCCGGTTGTGCCGCTGCACACCTGTTCGTAGGTTGGATTCTTGATGCTGCCGCCGGCGTAGCCGGGCATCACCGAAGCCACACCGCGAAGCTCGTCGAACACCGCTTCGGTGCACCAGAAGCAACCGCCGCCGAAGACTGCGACCTCAGTTTCTTTTTTCATTTCACTCCCAACTCCTGATTGATTTCCCGCTGAAGTGAAAAATCGAAGACTCTTGAAACCGGAACCGGAGCCGGAAGACCGAGGATCTCGGCGTCCGCTTTTAGGTATTCGCGAAGCTCTTCATCCGTGGGGATTCCGTTGGTCGTGAAGGCCGTCCGCGAGAGGCGGTAAGTTTCGAGCGCGGTGGCGAGATCGACGTTGAGATATTTGGCTAGAACCTCGGCAGTGCCCCGTTCGTTTTGATGGAAGTAGCGATTCCCTTTGGCGCGCGCCCGAAGAATCCGCTTGATCAATTCCCTGGACTCTTTCAAGCTTCTCTCTGGGACGCCAAGGCCGTTTTGCAGGCTGCTGAACTCTTCCATCGCCCTTGCCAGGACATTCATCTTATACTTGTCGCGAGCGACGATGAGCATGGGAGGCGAGAGAATGCCGATCTGGATCGAGCCGTTGACCAGCGCCTGGAGCTGAGTGGGAACATCGCCCGCCAGAACCACGGTGACATCCTTGTCCGGATCGAGTCCCGCTTTGCGGAGCATTCGAATGCCTGCGGTGTGTTGGCTGCCTCCGATCGTGGTCGTGCCGACCACCTTGCCCTTGAGGTCACTGAAAGATTTGAGCTCGGTCCGGCTCACGAGCCAAAACAACGGCCGCCTCAGGCTCACGGCCAGCACCTTGATCGGCGCGCCGCGGGGGATCGCCCGAATCGCGCTGCCGATGGAGCCGAGCGCCGTCACCTCGCCGGAGACAGCGGCTGCGATTGCCACCGTGGCCCGCACCTGCACGAGCTGGGCATCCAGTCTTTCTTCGCGAAAAAATCCGCGCTCCTGCGCCACGTAGAGATCGATCGAGGCGATGCTGCGGCTCGAATAGGTGATCATCACGCGCTGAAGGCTTTGGGAGCGAGCTTCGGACGGAAGGATCAGAACAAAGATAAAGAGCGCAGTGACAATCGCCATACTTATCGGATTTTCAGACTTACATCCGAATCAGGAATCAAATCAAACTATCATTGTAATCGGCTTTAGGGACGAAGTTGAAAAAGTGTCCCGAGCCCTCGACGATTCTTTGGGAGTGCGGAGTGTTGGCTGGCACATGCACGCCCACAGGACTCTCCGCCAGCACTTTTTCTCCGCCGATAACGAACTCGACTTTCAGGCCGATCAGCTCCGGACCTTTTCCGATCACGATATGATAAGTGTCGCAATTATGTGTGTGCCTGTCGACGTAATCGGGTTGCGTCGTCTTGACGTCGGATACGGCGCGAACGACGGTGTAAAACTCGGCTTCCGGTTTTTTATTTCCGTCGATGAAAACGTAGCGCACGCCGGGAGCGGACTCTCTGTGATACTTGATCTCGGTCGTGGAACGGGGCTCGGCTTTTAGGATGTAGCTGGCAAACTTGTCCGCTTCTTTGTTCCCTTGCTCGATGTCCGGCTGCTTATCGACATGATTGTAGCCCCGGTTCCTGAAAAGGACGACCACGCAGCCGGAGCCTTGCGTCACCTTATACTCATGAACCACCCCCGTGGGGATGTAGACTGTTGCGGGAGCGACAATCTTGTGGACCTTTCCTTCAAATTTGATCTGCCCATCGAGGCCGCTCAGGTCCGGCCCGTCTCCCAAGAAAAAATAGAACTCATCGGTGTTGTGAAAATGGGGGACTTGATAGTCGGGAACCGTTTTCGGAAGCTCTTTCGCTTCGTGGATCGCGATGTAGACGTCGGCATCAGGATGAGAGTCTTTGTTGATGAAGATGTGCCTTGCGACCGGCAGCGCGATTCGCTCGCGCAGGGGCCTCTTTTCGGTAGAGTGTCCGCCGATGACTCCGGGTCTTGCCTTCGCGATGTATTTGCCGAGCTCCATCTTGCTTTCAGCTAAGCGGTTGTAGTCCTGCTCAGAGTTCTTGTCAAACAAGTTTCTTGGGTTCGGAACAACTGCCTCGTAGGGGATTGCCTGCGCAGCAGATCCATCCCGTAGGAAAATGGTTCGCCAGTACAGAGATAACGTGGCGATATTATTTTAAAAAAGGATCCAATGAAGCGGCATTTACTGGTATGCTTCTTGCTCCTCCGCGGGGAAGGCGACAGGTGCTTGGCTCATGAAATACAGCGCTGAAATCGATGAGGATATGAAGTTTCAGAAGAGGGAATGGAAGATGCAGCGCATCGCGTGGCTGGTGTTCGGCCTATTTCTCCTCGCGGCCTTTTTGGGTGTTTTCGGATCGGGTCCGATAAACCATTCGACCCAAGTCGATCCTCAGGGCTTACTTTCGGTTGAGTACGAGCCACTGGTTCGGCGACAGAGTCCGACCCGGCTGAAGCTCCAGCTCAAGGCGCCGGCTCAGAAAACGGATCGCGCCCAATTCTGGATCGCCTCGGACTGTCTAGACGCACTTGAGATCAGCCAGGTGACGCCGGCTCCAGAACGGATGGAAGCCATGGGGAAACGGGTGGTCTACTCATATCCCCCGAGCCGTGAAAAGCGGGAGCTTATCGTGAGGTTCCATTTTCAACCTCTGCGGATCGGTCGCCTGCCGTGCCGGATAGGGTATCCGGATGGGACGGAAGTTGAATTCATCCAGTTCATTTATCCATGAAAATCAGGAGGAGATACGATGGAGCCAATATTGAGAGCAGTTCTCACTTACGTTTTTCTCTTATTGATGGTTCGCGTTGCGGGCAAGCGCTCCCTTGCAGACACGACCCCATTCGATCTGGTCCTTCTGCTGATTATCAGCGAGGCGGCCCAGCAAGGGATGGTCGGGAACGATTATTCTTTGACGAATAGCTTCATCATCGTCGCAACTCTAGTTTTACTGGATGTCTCGATCTCTTTTGTCAAGCAAAAGTGGGCTTTTGTAGACCGGTGGGTTGATGGTGTTGCGGTGGTCCTGGTCAGAGACGGAAAGCCGCTTAAGGATAGAATGGATAAGGAGCGTATCGATGAACAAGATGTCATGGAGGCGGCCAGGGAGCTCCAGGGAATAGAGCGAATGGAGCAAATAAAATACGCTGTCCTGGAGCGCAACGGCCACATCTCGATTATTCCGAAATGATTCCGCAGTGATATCTTAAGTCTCCTTCCACTTTGATCCGGCGCTTGGATCGCAGTCTCTCTGTTTTCCTTTTTTCACCGTAGCATCGGGACGTTTACGCCGAAGAGGAAAAAATTTTCCCTGTAGGGAAATTCGTACAGAAACAGGATTCGCATCGTAGGAGGTAACAGCGGAATGTCCGACCGGTGATAGAAGTCATGATCAAAAAACCTTTCTAAATCAAAGAAACGAAAGAACTAATTCGTTTGGTATATCTTTTGCTCACCAGGATCTAGTCTGCTGAGAGTGGCGGAACAGAATTGGAGGATAGACAATTGAGAATCGCGCAGGTTGCACCGCTATATGAGAGTGTCCCTCCCAAATACTACGGCGGCACGGAACGTGTGGTTTCTTACTTGACGGAAGAGCTCGTGCGCCAGGGACATGAGGTGACGCTCTTCGCGAGCGGGGACTCGGTTACGAAAGCTCGTCTGATTCCGGCGTGTGAAAGATCCTTGAGACTGGACGAAGGATGCATCGATCGTTTAGCGCATCATGTTGTAATGCTCGAGCAGGTTTTCGACGCCATAAATAGTTTCGACATCATCCATTTTCACCTGGATTACCTGCACTTTTCGCTTTCCCGACGTTACGGGAACTCTCACGTGACGACTCTCCACGGTCGGCTCGACCTCCCTGATCTCGTTGCCCTCTACCGGGAATTTCGCGAAATGCCGGTTGTTTCGATCTCGAATGCGCAGCGGGAGCCTCTGCCCTGGTTGAACTGGCAGGCGACGGTTCATCACGGAGTGCCTAAAGAGCTCTATCCGTTGAGAGAAGCCCCTGGCCAATACCTCGCCTTTCTCGGGCGCATATCTATCGAGAAGCGGGTCGATCATGCCGTCGAGATCGCCAGGAGGACCGGCATGAGGCTTAAGATCGCGGCCAAAATCGATCCAGCCGATCGTGCGTACTATGAGAGCTGCGTCAAGCCGTTGATCGACAATTCGGTCGTAGAGTTTATCGGGGAGGTTGGCGACCGGGAAAAGCAGCAATTCTTGGGCGATGCATACGCCTTGGTTTTCCCGATCGACTGGCCCGAGCCCTTCGGATTGGTGATGATCGAGGCGCTGGCCTGCGGCACACCGATCCTCGCCTATCGCCGCGGCTCGGTCCCCGAGATTTTAGAAGATGGCGTGACGGGCTTCGTCGTTGAGAACCTGGAGCAAGCGGTCGAAGCCGTAGGGAAAATAGGCAGCTTAAGCCGGAAAACGTGCCGGCGGGTTTTTGAAGAGCGGTTTACGGTAGAGCGCATGGCACGGGACTACCTGGCTATCTACAGGCGGTTGGTGCGACACTTAGAATCACCGACGAAAGAGGAAGTTCTGCAAGTCGAAAGGGAATCTACGACGGTTCTGGACGGCCTCTAAGCGCGGGGCCCCGCAGCGGAACCGGACCAGGGGGTAAAATATGCAGCTACGGGAAGTGATGACTCGGAAGGTCGAAGTTGTTCACCCGGAAAGCACGCTCGTCGAAGCGGCCGAAAAGATGAGCGATCTCGATGTCGGGCCGATGCCCGTGTGCGACGGCGACCGACTGGTCGGCATGATCACCGACCGTGATATTGCGGTTCGGGCGATCGCAAAGGGATACGACCCGGCTAAGACCCCCGTCAAGGAAGCCATGACGCCGGAAGTGCTTTATTGCTTCGAGGATCAAAAGGTGGAAGAGGCGGCCACGGTTATGCAGCAGAATCAGATTCGGCGGCTTCTAGTCCTCAACCGGAGTAAACAGCTCGTCGGAATCGTCTCTCTCGGCGACCTGGCGATCAGCACGGATGAAAGGCTGTCGGGAGAAACTCTCGAGCGAATTTCTGAACAAGGAGGGTCTATGGCAGCACAGAGTATCCAGAGAGATCGGACGGACAAGAATAGACTGGTCCAGCGGGACTTAACCGGTCGGAAGACCGTGGCGGGCCTGTTTCGCGACCGCGAGTCGGCTCAGCGGGCCATCGATGATCTGAAAGAGGCTGGCTTCACGCGAGATCAGGTGGGCGTGGCGATGCGCGACCGCACCGGAGAGGTGCAGTCGACGGGGGAAAAAGGAACCCACGCCGCAGAGGGGGCAGTCACCGGCGCGGTAGGGGGAGGAGTTCTCGGCGGGCTGGCCGGCTATCTCATCGCGACGGGTGCTTTGATGATTCCCGGGGTCGGCCCTGTTGTAGCCGCAGGCGCTCTGACCTCGGCTTTGGGGATTGTCGGAGGGACGACGGCGGTCGGAGCTGGAATAGGCGCCGCGGCCGGGGGGCTAGGTGGGGCACTGGTCGGCATGGGCATCCCGGAGGAGGAAGCGCGTCATTTTGAGACCGGTTTTCGGGCCGGGGAGGTTCTTGTTACGGTCAAGGCCGGTGATCGGATCATGGAAGCCTTCGCGATCTTGGAGATGAATGACGCGGATACCGGCCTAGGCCGCGCTCCAAAGACCTCCTAGTCCCACTCCCACAAAACTTTCCTATAGTTTGCAAGGCTGTCCCATTGGTTTGTCATCTTAGCGGTCGTGTTTGTAGGGGTTGCACCCATGCAAGGATCAGAGGCGGACTTGGTTATGAGAGAGGAAACGACTCAGAAGGTCGTGCGCCTGGCGGCGATAGGCGACCTTCACTATAAGAAAACGTCGGCAGGGAGTATGCAGGGGCTCTTTGCGCAGGTCGGGAAGAGCGCGGATATCTTGTTGCTGTGCGGAGATCTCGTGGACTACGGGCTGCCGGAGGAGACCGAGATCCTTGCCAAGGAGCTGACGACTCTAAAGATCCCAATCATCGCGGTGCTAGGGAACCACGAGTTTGAATCAGGACGGCAGGAAGAGGTTCAGCGAATCTTTTCCAGCGCCGGCATCACGATACTGGACGGTGATGCCTACGAGATTGCCGGCATCGGCTTTGCCGGGGTCAAGGGGTTCGCCGGCGGCTTCGGAGAGCAGTCGCTGCAGCCGTGGGGCGAGCAGATGATCAAGCGCTTCGTTCAGGAGGCGGTTGATGAAGCGCTGAAATTGGAATCGGCGTTGGCGAAATTGCGCACCTCCCATCGCATCGCGCTGCTCCATTATTCTCCGATCGCGGCAACCGTCGAGGGCGAGCCACGTGAGATCTATCCCTTTCTCGGCTCGAGCCGTTTGGAAGAGCCCCTGAATCGTTATCCCGTAACGGCTGTTTTCCACGGCCACGCTCATCACGGCCGACCTGAAGGCCGCACGAAAGGCAATGTTCCTGTCTACAACGTGGCTTTCAAGGTCCTTGAACGCCACTTTCCGGACCGGCCGCCTTTTAGGCTGATCGAACTTCCCTTGAATCCATGAATGCGAAAATGGAAGAGAGAGCCGTCATAAATTCCTTGGCTTCAGACATGGATGCAAAGGATCAGAGCGATTCCTGCCGATTTTACTACGCGGCGTTGGTTGCTCTTAATCAGTTAAAAGTGCCCTTTCTGCTCGGCGGGGGGTACGCCCTCGAGCGCTACACTGGCATCGACCGCAGCACAAAGGATCTCGACATCTTCGTCAGGCCCGAAGACTGCCATCGGACCTTGGCCGCGCTCTCTGCCGCCGGCTACAGAACCGAGCTCACATATCCCCATTGGCTGGGAAAGGCCTTTCTTGGGGTGGACTATATCGACATCATTTTCAATTCGGGAAATGGAATCGCCAGGGTGGATGATGAATGGTTCAAGCATGCCATCGAAGAAGAGTTGCTCGGTTTGTCCATCAAGCTCTGCCCGGCGGAAGAGACCATTTGGTCGAAAGCCTATATCATGGAGCGCGAGCGCTACGACGGCGCGGATGTCGCGCATTTTTTGCTTGTCTGTGGCAAGAAGCTGGACTGGCGGCGCCTCCTGTGGCGCTTTGGCCCCGACTGGCGGTTGCTGCTTAGCCATATCATTCTTTTCGGCTTCGTTTATCCCTCAGAGCGATCTCAAATCCCCGAATGGGTCATGAGCGAGTTGTTACGAAACCTGGAAGAGGAGATGAAACGTCCCAGTCCCGTCGAGCGCGTTTGCCAGGGGACGCTACTTTCCAGAGAGCAATACCTCGTGGACATTGAACGTTGGGGGTATAAAGACGGCCGCCTTTTACCCAGGGGAAACTTGACCGAGAAAGAAACCGATCAGTGGACCGCGGCGATTAGAGATAAATAGGCCGCACGGGGACGGTCTCAGTTCATGCAGGTTCTTCATCGCTTTTGGGCTGAGCCGTTGTTCAACCGTGGAAAAAATCGCGGGCCAAGAGAAAGCAAAAGGCAAATTGCTTAAGAGAACTGAGTCCGATATCTTGGATCAGGGCGTTCTCGACTATCCGATACCATCCTAGAGCCGTTCGACATCATCACGACTCGCGGCGCCGACGACTTCGTAAGGTTATACACCCATGAAGCGCGTGTTTCTTCTTTCACCGGCAAGTTGCAGCGGCGAGCGAGCGCGACTGCTCCTCAATCAAAGTGCTCAATTCGATCTCGCGAAGCGGATCAGGAGCGCAGCGGGCGCTCCTTTAGGAGAGGTGTTTAGTTTCCTTAGCGGCCTCTACTTCCGCGGCAAACTCGCCTATGCCCAAGCTTTCGCTCGTCCTCCACCCGGCAGAGCCGGCGTCCTGATCATCACCCCGAGCGAGGGGCTTCTCGCCCACGACATGCTGATTCTGCTAACCACCCTGCGTAAGTTCGCCCTCGTTCCTATCGACAAAGACAACCAGCTTTATCGCCGGTCGCTGCTCCGAGCGGTCCGAAAACTTGCCGCGGAAATCGGCCCGGGGTGCGAGGTCATTCTCCTGGGCAGCATTGCGAGCGGCAAGTATCTGGACATCCTGACGCCGGCCCTAGGCGACAGGCTTAGAGTGCCGGCGGAGTTTATCGGCCGGGGCGATATGAGCCGCGGCGGATTGATGCTACGCTGTGTCAAAGAGCAGCGCGAGCTGGATTACATCCATGTCAATGGCTTCACGTTTCATGGGCACAAGCCTCCAAAACTGATTCCCAATTTATGAGACCCGCACAGAAAGCCACCCGAATCCACCATCCTTCGCGCCGGCGCGGCGGCAAAAAGACTTCTCCGCCGGCGATCTCCCCCCAGGTGACCATTCCCAAGTCACTCGATCGAGTCGAGTTGCGCCTCGGAGGCCGCTCCATTTCGCTTACCAACCTAGGCAAGCTTTTTTGGCCGAAACTGGGCATCACCAAGGGAGACTTGCTCCAATACTACGCCGACATGGCTCCTTTTCTTCTCCCCCATCTGCAAAACCGGGCGATGGTGATGAAACGCTATCCCAACGGAGCAGCGGGAGACTTTTTCTTTATGAAGCGCGCTCCCTCGCCGCGCCCCGACTGGATCCAGACCTGCGCGATCGAGCATGCGTCAGGAAACGTCATAGATTTTCCGGTTATCCAAGATTTGTTGTCCTTGCTTTGGGTCGTCAACCTTGGATGCATCGACCTCAATCAGTGGTATGCGACGTGCGACGATGTGGATCGGCCCAACTACTTGCATTTCGATCTGGATCCCGTCAAGGACGCCACCTTCGAGCAGGTCCTTGAGACCGCGCTCATCGTTCATGAGGCCCTCGATGGGCTCAAGATGCCGAACTACGTCAAGACTACAGGATCGAGAGGGTTGCATATCTATGTCCCGATCGTGCGGGGACCCAATCAAAAAGAGGTATGGGGCTTCACGAAGGCTTTTGCGCTGGGCCTGCAGCGCTTTCGCCCGAAGCTCATCACGGCCGAATATCGGATCGACAAACGTCCGCCGAGGCATGTGCTTGTCGATTACAACCAAAACGCCTGGGGACGCACACTGGCATCCGTCTACTCGGTTCGGCCCCACCCCAAGGCTGCGGTCTCGACGCCTATCACCTGGGACGAAGTCAGGCGCGGGGTGCGGATCGAAGATTTTCGGATCGATAACGTCTTTAAAAGAATAAAAAAGGTCGGCGATCTATGGTCGCCTCTGCTCGCGCCCGGCGACCGGGTCAAGCTCGAGGGTTTTTTATGACACTTCCCATCACAATGCCTTACGCTCCGATGGAGGCGCTGCTCGTCGAAGAGATCCCGTCGGCAGGAGGGTGGCAATACGAGCCCAAGTGGGACGGATTTCGCTGCCTGGCGTTCCGCGAGGGTGAAAAGGTCGAGCTTCAGTCGAAGAACGGCCAGTCACTGGGCCGTTACTTTCCGGAGTTGGTCGGCGCTCTTCGAGGACTTCGGGCGGAGCAATTCGTCCTGGACTCTGAGATCGTCATCCCTGTCGAAGGAAGGCTCTCTTTTGACGATCTACTCCAGAGAATCCATCCGGCCGAAAGTCGGATCCAAAGGCTCGCCGCGGAGCGCCCCGCGCTGCTCATCGTCTTCGATCTTCTCGTCGATGCCGAAGGGCAGCTGATTTCAGACAAGCCGCTTAGGGGGCGTCGAAGGGCGCTTGAGGCGTTCGCGAAGCGCTATTTTGCAAAGAATCGGCGCATCCGACTTTCTCCGGCGACGACGGACTTGCGGACCGCGAAGAAATGGTTTGACATGACGGGCGGCGCTCTCGACGGTGTCATGGCCAAGCGCCTCGATTCCGATTATCGCTCGGGAGAGCGCACCGCGATGGAGAAAATCAAGTGGATGCGCACCGCCGACTGCGTGGTCGGGGGCTTCCGCTATGCCTCGAACGGCCCTGGCGTGGGATCTCTCCTCCTCGGCCTGTATGATGAAAAGGGTCTTCTGCATCATGTCGGCTTTACTTCCGGCTTTCCGGACCGGCAACGAAAAGAGCTGCTGCGCAAGTTGAAGCCGCTGATCAAGCCTCCCGGCTTTACCGGCAATGCGCCGGGCGGGCCGAGCCGCTGGAGCAGCGAGCGGTCGGCAGAGTGGGAACCATTGGTCCCTAAGCTCGTCGTCGAAATCCGTTACGATCACTTCACCGGGAATCGCTTCAGGCACGGCACGAAATTCCTGCGCTGGCGTCCGGAGAAACCTGCGCGGCAATGTCTGATGTCTCAAGTGCAGTCGGAGAGTCACGCCACCCCGCTGGGCCTCACTTTGAAAGCCAAATAGTTATTTTTGACTGGGCTTAATCGGCGGGCTTCAGGTTTTTTTTAGACAATAGGGAGTATTGGTCTATTCGATCTCGGCGACACATTGATCGTACTCATTTTTACCGATCCAGCGCACCAGGGGTCTTGTGCCGTCGGGAGACGATGAAGGTATATCCCAATGTATCGCGAGCTCATAGCCGTTTTCTCCAGGCGCCGTATGGACTACCTTGCCGGTGCTGCCTGCCGGCACGTTGGAGAAGGGCTTGACGCAGCGAACGCGCTTCTGCAACTTTGTCTCCGCTTCATCCCTGGTAAAAATCTTAGGCTCCTTCGCTGGCGCCTTAATATCATCGGAAGCCCCGATGTTCAAAGAAAATTTGGCTTTTTTGTCCCTTCGGTGACAAAAACACCAAGACATCCCGGGTTTCTTGTTATATGTTCCGAATCCACGAGGCGGACAGGATGAAAGAGCAGACGGTTGTCGATGCGGCGTCTTTACGAAAGCTCCCAAGCCTTTCCTGGCTTTCTTCCAGGCAGCTGGAGAAACTGATAGCCAGTATGGCCGTAGAGGTCGTCGAGAGCGGCAAGCTGATCTTTAACGAGTGGGCGGAGGCCGACCTCGCGCACTTGCTGGTTTCAGGAATAGCGAAAATTTCTTTCCTTAATCACGAAGATAAACGCGTTCTTGTTGGGCTCGTCAAGCCGGGTGACATCTTCGGGATCTCGTTCTTTTTTCCGAAGTTACAGCGGCCGTTTCGTTGCGACGCTTTCATGGATTGTACGGTGGGGATCATGAGTCCCGAAGCGTTTGTAGAGATTTTTTTTGGAATTCCTCTCGATGTTTACCTGCGCAGCATGGAGTTAGCGGTCGGTCGTTGGCGGGATATGTTCATGCATTGTACGGCCGGGATTGGCCTTAATTTAAGAAAGCGTCTGGCGCTCGAGCTTCTCGAATTGGGTAACCGATTCGGCGTCAAGGACTCTCGCGGCACGATTCTCAGCGTGCGTTTGACCCACGAGGATCTGGCCGATATGGTCGGAGCCTCCAGGCAAAAAGTTACCGAGCATATCAAAGAGTTCGAGCGCCAGAGCGCCGTCCTGCGGCAAGGTAGACAGCTCATCCTTATCCCTCAAAAGCTACAAGAGATTGTCCAACCGGCTGTGAAAAAATAAATCGGCGCCCGTTGTCGCCTGCCTATTTCAGAGACTTGAGCATAGGCTCCAAGACCTTCCATACGTTGGCCGCCACGATTTCATGGCCTTTGGCTGTAGGGTGGATGCCGTCGGGAAGATTGAATTCGCGCATCCCGCCTACGCCTTCCAATATGAAAGGGATGAGCAAGGCTTTGTTCTTTTTGGCCAAGTCGGGGAAAAGCGCCTCGAACTGCGCGCCATAATCGCGTCCCATGTTGGGCGGCACGCGCATTCCGGCAATGATCAGCTTGATCCTTGGATAGCGCTCTCGGGTCCGGTCGATAATGGCCTGGAGATTTTTTCTCGTCACTTCGACGGGAAGGCCGCGCAACCCGTCATTGGCGCCCAGCTCAAGAACCAGAACGTCGATTCTGCCTCTTAGCAGCCAATCCATCCGGGTGAGGCCTCCGGCACTTGTGTCTCCGCTTTGGCCCGCATTCACGACCTTAAAGTTCCAACCTCTCTGGTCGATTTTCTCTTGAATCAGGGCCGGAAAGGCCTGCGATGGATCGAGACCATACCCTGCCGTGATGCTGGTGCCCAAAAACAAGACTGTTTTGGGCTCTCCAACAGCCGCGGCCAGGCCGGGGGCCAAGCCGAGTACCAAGAGACAAACTAACGCAAAGCGCACCATGACCTTCTGAGCACGAGCGAGTTGTATTGATATTCTAAAACATCTACAGTTAAAGCATCCGATGATCCGCCGTGTCGCCGCTATCTTCCCCCAGTAGATGAAAAGCTCCCTTATCTTAAGCGTAGAGCATTTGAGCAAGACTTTTAAGAGCGGCGACCAAATCCTCACCGTGCTTAAGGATATTTCCTTTTCTATCGAAGAGGGAGAGGCTTGTGCGATCGTCGGTCCTTCGGGAAGCGGGAAGACGACGCTCATCGCGATCTGCGCGGGTTTGGAGCGTCCGGGCAGCGGCATCGTCATGTTTGATGGGCTCCCCATGCATCTCGCCCATGAGGAAGAGCTTGCCCGGGTTCGCAATCAGTCCATCGGATTCGTCTTTCAAACCTTTCAGTTGCTTCCTTCGCTCACCGCCTTGGAAAACGTTATGGTTCCCGCAGAGATCCGGGGAGAAAACCACGCGCGCAGCCGCGCCACGGAGATGCTCAAGCGCGTCGGGCTCGAGCCGCGCCTTCATCACTACCCGATACAGCTCTCGGGAGGAGAGCAACAGCGCGTCGCGATCGCCCGGGCCTTCATGAACCAGCCTAAAATTCTCTTCGCCGACGAACCTACGGGCAATCTCGACGGTGAAACCGCCAGAGAAATCGTGGCGCTGATTTTTGAGTTGAATGCTACGACGAAGACCACGCTTATGCTTGTGACGCACGATCGCGATCTGACCCAAAAGGCGAGTCGGGTCATCAGCCTGAAAGACGGCAGGGTGACTTCGGACACTAGAGTCGAGGGCACCGCCTCGGTGTAGGAGAAGAAGGTTGCTCATGAAACCGCTTTTTGGCCGATGGGTTTGGACAATGGCTTCCCGAGACGGCCGGCGCAGTCTAAAAACGCTCCTTCTCTCAATGGGATGCGTCATTCTCGGAGTCGCCTCCTTTGTTTCCGTGTCTTCATTTCGCGACAACTTGGAATCCAGCATCAACGAGCAATCGAAGAGCTTGCTGGGTGCGGATCTTTCTATCGAGAGCCGACAGCCCTTCTCCGATGAAGCTGAGAGTCTGATGGCCCCGCTCGGAGGTGAGCCGTCCCGTCAGATCAGCTTCTCGTCCATGGCTTATTTCCCCGAGAGCGATAAGGCGCGGCTCGTTCAGGTTCGCGCGCTGAGCGGCGAGTTTCCCTATTACGGAACTCTTGAAACCGAGCCCTCCTCGGCCGGCGGGGAGTTCCAGCGCGGCGCCCATGCTCTCGTGGATGAGACGTTGATGATCCAGCTCAATGCTCGCCCGGGAGATCGCGTGAGAATCGGTGATAAGGATTTCGTGATCTCGGGTAGGCTGCGGAGGATCCCGGGAGAGACTTTGGCTTTCTCCCTGATCAGCCCGCGCGTCTACATACCGCTCGCCCATTGGGATCCCAGCCAGCTTCTCGAAAAAGGAAGCATCGTTCGCTATCGCGCCTACTTCAGGTTCGATCCACAGGTGGACGTCGATCGACTGGTCGAGCAAATAACGCCTCAGCTCCTGCGCCTCCGTCTGGAAGCCGACACCGTAAGCAAACGAAAGGCTACGATATCGCGCTCGATGGAGAACCTTTCCCGCTACCTTCATCTCGCGGTTTTTATTGCCGTGCTGCTTGCAGGCGTGGGCGTCGCCAGCGGCATCCATGTTTACACAAAAGAAAAGGTGGCTTCGGTGGCGCTGCTTCGATGCCTCGGCGCAAGGCCGCACGAAACGGTTCTTATCTATGTCATTCAGGCGATGGCGATCGCGCTGGCGGGATCTTTATTGGGAGCGACTCTCGGTGTCGCGCTGCAGGCCGTGATACCCTTTGCGCTCAGCGAATTTCTGCCTTTGAGAGCCGGGTATTCGTTTTCCCCGAAAGGGATCGCGGTGGGGATGGGCATAGGTCTCGGGACCGCCCTTCTCTTTTCTCTCCTTCCTCTAGTGACTCTTAGAAAAGTCTCACCGCTTCTCGCGCTTCGATCCTCCTACGAGAGGAGCCGGCATGTCCGAGACCCGCTTCTGTGGCTGATTTTCTTTTTGATCGCGTCGGCCGTTCTCGGGTTAGCGTTGATCTATACCGAGCGCTGGTTTCACGCATTGTGGTTTGCGACAGCCGTGTTGGGGGCCTTCGTTCTTCTCGCAGTCGTTGCCCAAGCCATTTCAAGTCTGATGAGGAGATTCCTCGCCCTGTTCTTGCCCTATCCCTGGCGCCACGGGATCGCCAACCTACACCGACCCAACAACCAGACGATGGCCGTCATGCTTTCTCTCGGCGTGGGAACTTTTTTGCTTGTGACCCTTTACAGCAGCCAAGCTATGTTGCTGAAGGAAGTTGCCCGCAGGAGCGGAAAAGAGGAGCCGAACTTGGTGCTCTTCGATATCCAGAGGGATCAAAGAGAGGGCATTGCGGCGCTTGTCAAATCGTTCAACATCGCTCTTTACGAAGAGGTGCCGATCGTGACCCTGCGACTCGCTCGGGTGAAAGGGAGGACGGTTGAAGAGATGCGCACAGATCCTGCTTCAAGGATCCCGGCTTGGGCGCTCCGGAGGGAATATCGATCGACCTACCGGAGCCACCTCAGCAGCACCGAAAAACTCATAGAAGGGAGATGGCCGGGAAAAGCACCCTCTGACCAGCAGGCGATCCCGATCTCTCTCGAGAAAGGCATAGCCGAGACTTTGAGGGTTAACGTCGGCGATTCTCTGACCTTTGATTTGCAGGGCGTTTCCTTGCCCGCTCGAGTGAGCAGCATCCGGGAGGTCGACTGGCAGCGTGTGCGGCCGAACTTCTTCGTGATCTTCCCCGACGGCGTGCTGGAGAATGCCCCACAGGTTTACGCGGTCGTCACCCGGACTGCCTCAAGCGAACTTTCCGCGCGCCTTCAGCGCGCCGTCATGGAAAGCTTTGCCAATGTTTCGATTATCGATCTGACACTCGTCCTCAACACCTTGGATTCCATACTCTCCAAGATTTCGGACGCGATTCGTTTCGTCGCCTTTTTTAGCATCCTGACCGGCCTGGCCGTGCTTGCCAGCGCCGTTCTCAGCGGGCGCTCCCAACGCCTCAAAGAGAGTATCCTCATGAGAACTCTCGGCGCTTCGCGATCTCAGATCGTCAAGGCGGTCGTGGCGGAGTATTTGGTCTTGGGAGCGATCTCAGGCATGACGGGCGTCTTGCTCGCAACTGTCGCCAGTTGGGGGCTGACTTTTTATTTCCTGGAGACTGTTCCATCCGTGACGCTGCCGCCGATCCTGTTGATCCTGGCTCTGGTCGCCATTGTAACGGTTTCGGCGGGCTTGCTCGGTTGCTGGGGAATCTTTCGGCGACCGGCTCTGGAAGCGCTTCGAGCCGAAACGTAAAGGGATAGTATTAGACAATGCGTTACTGCATGCCGCCTGACCCCAACACGAGAAGACCGAGTTTCATTCCTCCCTCCAATTCCTGCGATACCCATTTTCATATTTTCGGACCGCCGGAAGAATTTCCTTTCGCAGCGACGCGCCAGTACACGCCGCCAGCCGCGCCGCTCGAGCACTATCTCAACATGGCGACCGTCATCGGGATCGAGCGCGGGGTCGTCGTCCAGCCGAGCGTTCACGGGCTCGACAATGCCGTCACGTTGGATGCGCTAAGGAAAGCAGCCGGCCGCTTCCTCGGCGTCGCACGAGTCGACGACAAGACGACCCAGAGCGAGATGCGAAGATTGCACGAAGCCGGCGTTCGCGGCGTCCGCTTCAATCTGCTCGATAGACCTCGGGGCAATGTCGCGCTCGACGTTCTCGATCGGACTGTAGAGCGGATTGTCGAATTGGGGTGGTCCGTCGATTTGCACATCGATCCGAAAAATCTGCTGGAGCACGAGAAGCGCATCCGGGCTCTGCCGACGCCTGTGGTCTTCGACCATATCGCGCGCATCAGCCCGGCCGAAGGCTTGAATCAGCCTGCTTTTAAATTACTTCTGGACCTTTTGAAAGATAGGCGATACTGGGTGAAGATCAGCGGCGCCGATAAAATATGCAAGCACGGAGTCCGCTTCTACCCCGGGCTTCCTTATGTCGACGCGATTCCTTTCGCTCGCGCCGTGATCGAGGCCGCTCCGGATCGGGTCATTTGGGGAACCGATTGGCCCCACTCGAACAACTTTGCGCCGGGCAAGACACCCAACGATGGAGATCTGCTCGATCTTCTAGCCGAATTCGCGCCGGATGAGAACATCAGGCACAAGATTCTCGTCGATAATCCTGCCGCACTCTACGGGTTTGACCGCGAGGGAGCGGATACCCGACTCTAAATCCCCGGTTTTTTTGCTAACGTAACAGATAGCCGAATTTTTCCCTCGCCTTGCGAGCGACTTCCGGGCTCGGCGCATTGACTTTGGGGAACTTATCTCTCCATTCAAAGGGGCGGGTGGCATCGATGACCGCGCGCGAGTTCGTGAGGTCCCCGCTCTCTCGCCGCTCTTCCGTGAGCAGCGGGTCGGCGGGAGTTGTCCGCATTCGCCGCAGGATGTCCATGGACGTGGAGGGATCCGAGCGGGTCACCATGGCCCACATCAGTTGCTCGAAGTTCGATACGTCGATATCGTCATCGACGACGATGACGAACTTGCATCCGTAAACCGTGGAGCCGCAGGTCGCGGCGAGTACGCCGACTTGTTTCGCGTGGCCGGGATAGCGCTGTTTGATGGCGATTCCGTGCAACATGCGCGAAGCTCCTACCTCATGGCACCAGACCTGCGCGACGTCCGGCACGCCGGCCGCCGCGAGTTCCTGTTTGAGCATGGCCGAGCGGATCACGGCCCGATAACGGGCCATCTCATCGGAGCCTCCACCGAGGGGCGGCACGCCCAGGATGATGGGGTCGTTGCGATGGTAGATGGCTTGGATGTCGATGATGGGCTGAGGGCTACTCCCGCCCGCGTAATATCCCATCCATTCGCCGAACGGTCCCTCGCTCTTACGGATTTTCGGGTCGAGGAAGCCCTCGAAAACGATCTCGGCGTTTGCCGGGAAGGGAAGCCCCGTCACCTTGCCCCGCACCAGCTCGACCGGCTTTCCCCGCATGCCGCCGACGATGTCGAACTCGCAGACGCCATAGGGGAATTCCGTTCCCGCGACAAAGAAAAACAACGGGTCGCTGCCCACGACCAGGACAACGGGCATTCGCTCGCCCCGGCTGAAGTACTTCTGTCGATGGACGTGGCCATGCTTTCCCGGAACCATAAGCAGGCTCAGGGATTTGGGGTCGTGGATCATGGCGCGATAGCAGCCTACGTTGATCCATCTCTCGTCGGGGTCCATGGTCACCGTGAAGCAGCCTGTGCCGATGTAGCGGCCTCCATCATCGACGTGCCAGATCGGCGCGGGAAACTTGGTGGCATCGATCTCGTCTCCCGTTAAAATATTCTCGAAGACCGGACCCCCATCGACAAAGTGCGGAGGAATGCGGCGGTGATTCTTAAGGTAGTGCTCGAAGAAAGCCTGACTGAGCTCCTGTTTGGAGAGATCGTCGGGAAAGCCCAAGGTCATGTTGCGCCGCTTGCCTGCAAACACGTTGATGATCAGGCGAAACCCCCCGGGGCAGCCGGGCACCTCGTCAAACAAAACCGCCGGCCCTTCATCACACGGGATGACGACATCCGCTGCTAAACCGATCTCCTCCTGCCACGATGCCCCCAAGACCGTGCGAAGCTCGCCGAGGCGTTCAGCCTCACCTATCCATTCGCGCAGGTCGCTGTAGCGCCACTGGGGTGCGATTTGCCTGTCGATCATAATCACTCCTTACCGTCACCTGAGTTACGTGTCCTTTTCATCAAGATTTCGGTTTGCTGTCAAACGGAACCCCGACGGGTTGCCTCATCCGTCTGCATAGAATCCTTGCTTTAGTTGCGAAACGGCCAGGGCTATCATTCTGGGGTCAGGCTTTCAATTCTTGACAATTTCCTCGACGAGGTGCTAGACAAGTCGCGTGGCACGTCGCCCTCGCCTATTTGCCCCTGGAGTTCTCTATCATGTCATAGTCAGAGGAAATCAAAGGCGGAAGACCTTCCTCACTGAAGACGACTATCAGGCCTACCTGCAAAGATTGGGGAGATATCGGAAGAGGCTGGAGGTGATCGTGTACGCCTACTGCTTGATGCCCAATCACGTCCATCTACTTTTGGAGACAAGCTCTGAGCCTTTATCGAAGTTCATGCAAGCGTTGCAGCAGTCCTACACGCAGTACTTCAACCGGGCTCATCGCAAAGTGGGGCACGTCTTTCAGGGCCGGTACCAGGCGATCGTGTGCGACAAGGACGAATACTTGCTCGCCCTAGTTCGTTACATCCATCTCAATCCGGTCAGGGCAAAGATCGCTCGCAGGCCTGAGCAATACAAGAATAGCGGCCATGGGGCTTACCTTCAGAGTGAGGAGACAGAGGTCATTGATCCTAGACCAGTGTTAGAGATGCTTGGTCGGAGGGGGTACCAGAGATTTGTGCTGGATGGGATCTATGGGGGTCATAAGGAGGAGTACTACCAAGTGGAAGACCAGAGGTTTTTGGGGGCGAAAGGATTTGGGGAGAAGATGACTAAGCAAGCTGAGCGAGTTAGTGTACCTAAGGCCAAGAGATCTTTATTTGAGGTGATCAAGAGAGTTGCCAAAAGAGTCAACATCGGGCCTGAGATTTTGGCAGGACCTGATCGAGGCTGGGCTATTTCGAGGCAGCGGGCCGTGATTGCTTACCTGTTGGTTAGGCGTCTAGGATACCGTTTAACCGATGTGGCGCGTTATTTGGGGAGGGACACGGCGACGCTTAGCTCGTTAATTTTTCGCTACTCGGAAAGGATGAAGGTTGAGGAAAAGTTGAAAAAGGAAATCGACAGGCTTGCTAGAATTATCTAGAATAGAAAGCCTGACCCCATTCCTTTGGTGACCCCATTCCTTTGTTGATTGGTCATGGGCAAAAGATTTGTCATCGCGGTAGCCCTCTTACTTTTCCTCAATCCCCACGCGGGGGCCGTCGATAGAATCAGGATCGCCGTGTCCAATCCGAACATGCCCAATCTCACTTCGGCCGTGGCGCAGAAAAAGGGCTTCTTCCGAGACGAGAATATCGACGCGGAGGTCATCCGCATGAACCCCAACGTCGCCATCACCGCGCTCGCCAGCGGCGACATCGACTACTGCCAGCTCTTCGGCGCCGTTGTCGCGGGCGCGATCGCGGGACTGCCGGTAAGAGTCGTCGCCGGTTTTCTCGACAACTGGCCGATGACTCTGATCGCGCAGCCCGAATACAAGTCCGTAAGGGATCTCAAAGGAAAGCTCCTCGGAGTGAGCAGCTACGGCGCGACTCCGGACGTAGGAGCGCGCTTGATCTTCAAGCACTTCGGCGTCGATCCGGAAAAAGAGCTCAAAGTGCTCGCTTTGGGCTCCGACGCGGCGAGGATCACGGCGCTGAAGCAGAGGATCGTCGATGTCATCGTTATCTCGCCGCCGGCGGACGCGCAGATGGAAAAGCAGGGGTACAGCATTCTGGCCCGGGCCTATGAGCTGTTCAATTTTCCTTATCTCGGACTTGGCGCCCATACGAGAAAAATCAAGGAGAGACCGGATGAAGCTAAAAGGGCGATCAAAGCAACGATCCGCGCCAACCGATTCATCCGAGAAAATCGAGATGAGGCCGCTCGAATTCTGGTCGAGTGGGGAAAGGTGGAGCGCGAGTATGCTTATGCCTCCTACGACGCGCTCCGCGTTCTCTTCAACGCCGACGGGGCGGTGCCGGAGGACGGTCTGAGGCTCGTCATCGACCAGGCACGACGGAATGCTAAGATCGCGCGCGACGTCAGCCCCGGCGACGTGGCCGATCTCGCCCTGCTCCGCGAGGCGCAGAGGGAACTCCATATCAAGGCGCGATGATAGAGAGTCACAGGAAAAGCGGCGGCATGCAGCCCTGCCTCTGGTTTTTTATCTTTCTTTTTGTCTCTTTTTCTTACGCAGCGGACGCTCCTCCGGCGCTCGTCGTCGGCGAAGCCGGAACCCATTTGTACGCCCGCCAGGACGATCAGTCCGAGATCATCGCCAGGCTTGAAAAAGGGGAGGCGTTGATCCCCCTTGGCCAGGCGGTCGGAGTCGGTGCTTGGTACATGGTCAAGACACAAAAAGGAGCGGTCGGCTGGGTGAAATCCTCCGACGTAAGAGCGAGCGGTCGAGTGGAGAAAATATTAAAAGAGGCTCGATCCTCCACCTGGAGCGCTACGACGAGTTCGGGACGCAGCTTCGAAGGCACATGGAGCGCCGAGGCCGATCCGGCGAGCGGCGCCGCCTCCGGCACTTGGACGTTGAGCGACGGCAAAGGAGCCGTCGCTATGAGCGGCACATGGTCGGCCAGCAAATCTC
>DASYRN010000119.1:0-2997 GCA_036004365.1 Binatia bacterium | reverse complement strand
ATCACCCAGGCTATTGTAATGCTCCATCCGTTCACCTTTAACGATTTTCGATTTTAGATTTCCGCCTGAGGCGGATCCGCCAATGCTTTGTGGCGGAGCCGATTTTAGATTCTCTAACTCTCAATCTAAAATCCAAAATCGAAAATCTAAAATTGTTTATCCTTTTGTTGCACGGCCGTAACGATCCTCCAGCCGCACCACATCCTCCAACTCGGGCGTCGAGGTCTCCAAGACGTCACATTCTTCAGCAGCTTCCATGCGATGCTTCATCCCCGGTGTGATGTGAAAGCAGTCTCCGGGTTTGAGACGCAGGACTTTTCGCTCGCCATCGGTCTCCACTTCCAAATCCAAGCTTCCGCTTAGAACACGAATGGTCTCATCCTTGATCCGGTGATACTGGTAGCTCAGCAACTGCCCCTTTTGAATGTGAAGAATCTTTCCAACGTAGCGATCGGTATGTGCCCAGATAAGCTCGTAGCCCCAGGGCTTCTCAATCTTTTCCCCTA
Organism: Binatia bacterium; assembly: GCA_036004365.1. Classification (GTDB taxonomy): domain Bacteria; phylum Desulfobacterota; class Binatia; order UBA9968; family UBA9968; genus DP-36. Next base: position 2,491 of record DASYRN010000119.1, on the reverse strand, counting down.
TATAGACCCCGGTTTTCATCCAAAAAGTCGCCCCATCATACCAGATTCCGAAAAGCGGGGACAACCTCTTGCTGACCGCCATGCGTTGCGGGTAATCCTTCAGTGAGTTCAGCGCACAGGAAAGATAACAAACAGTGCTCCTTTAGTATGCGTTCCTATGGAGAAAGCCGCGCAAGAGCGTTCGAGCGAGGATCTTTAGGTCCAGCCAAAACGACCAGTTTTCGATGTAGTACAGGTCATACTCGAGACGCTTCTCCAGGGGCGTTTGACCGCGCCAGCCATGGACCTGAGCCCATCCCGTCATGCCCGCCTTCACCTTATGGCGCAAAAGATATTTGGGCAGAGTTTCGCGAAACTGCTCAACAAAGGGCGGTCTTTCCGGGCGGGGACCGACCAGGCTCATCTCGCCCTTAATAACGTTGATCAGCTGAGGTAATTCATCGAGACTCGCCCGCCGCAGCCAGCGTCCCAAGGCCGTCACCCGAGGGTCGTCGGGCGTTGCCCACACGGGTCCGCTGATTTTTTCCGCCGCTTCCCCCATAGTTCGGAATTTGAGCATCTGGAATCTCCTTCCATCCAGACCCGTCCGCTCTTGCCGGTACAGGATTGGGCCGGCAGAGGTTAGTTTAATACCAATCGCGATGAGCCCCATCAAGGGACAGAAAAAGATCAACGCTGCGGATCCTAGAAAGAGATCGACGACTCTTTTGATAACGGAGTTCCATCCGTAGAGGGGTGAATCCTGCAGGCTGATGATAGGCAACCCCTCAAACTCTTCTATCCTGCCGCGCAGGCTAACAAATTCCGCCAGATCGGGCACGAAGTAAAGTGTTATGGGCTCATCTCCCAACCACTCGCGGATTTCACGGAGCCTTCCCACTTCACCAAAAGGTAGGGTGACAAAAACTTGATCGGCGCCGGAGCGGACAAGCTCCATCGCTTCCGCGGGCTCTTTTAGCAGTTTCACATCTGCCAAGGCTTCGCCCGCTGGTGAGGCATCGGTGAGGTAAGCTCCTACGATGCGAAGGCCTAAATGACGGTGCCATTGAAGCTTCTCAATTAGATCTTTTGCTTGGGCCGCAGAACCTATGACCAAGGTATGACGGAGGTTATAACCCCTGCGCCTAAGAAGCCTCAGCGCTTCGCGAAAGATGATGTGGCTTAGCTGGAGCAGAATCACGCTCAAAATGAAGAAAAAAATCACGACAAATCTCGACACCACAATATCGCGCAGCAAAAAAATCACCCCAAGGAAAATAAGCAGCGCCACTAGCGAGCCTTTCGCGATATCGGCGGCCTCTACCCAGTAAGTTGATATGCGCCGCGGCCGGTAAAGGTCTAAAAGCTGAAAGACCACGCCCCAGGACACCACGATCAACAACCAGGCGGCGACGTAGTGCCGAAAAACGTAGGGCTCGGGTTCCGTCAGTAAATCTGTATGAAAACGCACGAGGTAAGCGAGCCACCAAGCCAGGCTTACAAAGAAGAGATCATGCAAACACATGAGTCCTTTGAAAAACTGGCTGTATTGTTTAAGCATGAGCTATTTCCCTTCCCTCCAATCCTTCAGCCGTTCCTCGATATACGTTCCAATCTGTGACTTGAACCGCTCGCGTGAAAAGCAGGAGGCATGAAGGCGGATCGCCGCCGAATCAAAAGCATCGCCTTTTTTTTCGAAATACTCTACGGCCGCAATCAGGTCGCGCGGTGTCGGCTCGGTGAAAAAGATGCCGGTCGGAGCTTGATGGAACCTCCTTTCCTCATCGAAGCTGTTCAACGGAATGACACTCTCCAGCACTCCCCCTTTACCGTAGGCGATAACCGGTCTTCCGCTGGCGTGCGCCTCCAGCGGCGTGATCCCAAAGTCCTCCTCGCCGGGAAAGATCAATGCCTTACAGCGAGCGTAGAGATCCGCTAAATCGCGATCCTCCACCCATCCCAGAAGTTCGACGTTCGGTCCAGCTTTTTTTTCCAACGACCTTTTCAACGGTCCATCGCCGGCTATCTTCAACGGCAGCCGTAGTTGGTTGAAGGCCTCGATCGCAAGCTCGATCCTCTTATACGCGACCAGGGCCGAAACGATTAGGTAATAAGCCTCTTGATCCTCGCAGATGTAAAACTTCTCTGTATCGACCGGCGGGTAGATAACAGTAGCGTCGCGCCCATAGATGGCTTTGATTTTTGCTGCGATGTGCTTGGAGATTGCCACAAAGAAATGGACCCTCTGTGCAGAGCGGACATCCCACCGCTGTAGATAGCCCCGCCACAGATTCATGCCGATCTGGGCAGGCAAAAATGCATTGAGCGCGAAATAGGCATCATACATGTCCCAGATATAACGCATAGGTGAGTAAAGATAGGCGAGATGCAGTGCACCGTTTGGGAGGATTCCCTTAGCCACGCAGTGGCTGCTTGAAAGAACGAGATCATAATTTCGAAGTGGAAAATTCTCAACAATAGATGGGAATAGAGGTAAACCGTAGCGATAGTA
>DASYRN010000118.1:0-12660 GCA_036004365.1 Binatia bacterium | reverse complement strand
CGGACGTGACGAGATCGTAGAGATCCTTCGGGATGCCGCAGCTTCTAGGCATCAGCAGGCTAACAAGCCATGATCTGTCAGTGACATAACGACTAACCAGACTGTGTGAAAAGTAGCCGACCACCCTTCGACACTGCTCAGAGCCTGTCCTGAGCTTGACGAAGGAGCGATCGGCTAAGTATAGGAATTGACATTCATTGATCGTTCGTGCTGAGACTAGTCGAAGCACAAATAAAACTTTTCACACAGTCTGCCGCTCAAGAAGGACACCCAGCAACATGAAATCGACGGTGGCCGAGAGACTGAAACGGGTTGCGGGCCGGCAAACGCTAAGACTCACCCATTACGGCCGAAGGTCGGGCAAGCCCTATGAGGTCACGATTTGGTTTATCGCTGACGGCGACAAGATTTACCTTGCGACCGGTAACGTTAACCGGCAATGGGTGCGAAACGTGAAGAAGACACCACGGGTTAGGTTGTCCATCGGCGGCGAATTATTCGACGGCGAGGCGCGCTTCCTGACCGATCCGGGGGAGCTGGCTCATGTGATGGCGATGGTACGGCGGAAATACTGGATGTTCCTGCCGTTCATCGCGGTATGGAAGATTCTCGCCGGGCTCGGGATTGCTCAGTATGCGACCGGCGCCTTCGAAGTCAGGCTTTCAGAGTCCTGAGATCCTAGGAGGAAAAGAAAACAGGCCTTTGGTAATAGGCTGGTGGTAGAAAACCTGCCTGTCCCTCTTCCCAGTTCCAGTGAGCCGGTGAGGTTGTTGCTTAGTTGCGAAGCTAGCTCCAACAGTCGCAGCTGATGATGGGCGTCTTAGGCGAACTTGAATGAGCTCAAGGTTTCTGCCTCTCATCGGCGTCGTGCTCTTTTTGGGAGTCGTATGCTGTTGGCGGCCGTGGTTGCAATTCCGCCGCTATGGCCGCTCGGGAATCTTGCTCTTCCAGTCAGGGCATTGGCGGCAAAACGTAAGAGATGCCTTGGGGGTGGTGCTTTTCATTTGCCTGATCGGTCAGGCCATCGTGGCGGCGGGGCGGCCTGACTCGCTTTCTCCTCTCGATGCCACCTATCAGCCGGCGGCTAGGATCTGGCAGATGACCGGTGCGGCGTTCTTGTTTGGAGGCATAGTGCTCCTCATAATCGCCCAGCTCCAGCTCGGGGCTTCGTGGCGGATTGGAATCGAAGAAGGAGAGAGCCCGGGCCTTGTGACCAGCGGGTTCTACCGCTTCTGCCGCAATCCCATCTTCCTTGCCATTCTTATTACGCTGACCGGTTATACACTGCTGCTCCCGACTCGGCTTTCGCTCGCCCTGCTATTTGGTGCCTTCATCGGGGTTCGGCAACAGGTTTTGGCAGAGGAGGCATATCTCCTGGGCACGTATGGGAACGCCTATCGGGAATACGCACGCCGCGTCGGGCGGTTTCTACCCGGAGTAGGGAGGCTTCGATAAGGTATCAGTATCTTGACGCCCAGGTGGGCAGTCTAATAGCTTTCATTATGCTAGGATTTCCAAAGGGGTCGATGAATAAGCGCGGTATAGGGAAACAATTTCATGTTAGGAGCTGACAGATGGCAGATGTAACCTATGTGTCTAATGTACGAATCGAGAGACTAGTTGGACCCTTACGATTAGCCTATCTTCCAGCCGAGGCAACGCCTGTGGTGTTCGGTGTGCATGGAGCGGTAGCCAAACATTACGGCGTCAGTCCTGAGGTATCCGAGCCTCATGCAACCACGCTTGATTATATCGTGGCTGCTGCCGGCGGCTGACTTGCCGGCACATTTGGAGGTGCGCTGGAAGCGCGCAAGGTCGATGCGAGCAAAGGGAATCTAATTGCTGAGGTAAGGGGCGAGATTGAGACAGAAGATAGAGTCCTTGTGATACGACGTATCCATGTTGTCTACCACCTTAAAGCACCAGCAGAGATGCAAGAGACAATAGAGCGAGCCCACCGTATACACACCGAGCGTTGTCCTGTTTATAGGTCTTTGCACAAAGCAATCGAGATTACGACGGAGTACCGGCTAGAAAAAACTGCGTGACAGTGAGTAAGGTTGGCAGTCTAATGCCGTTCGTTCTGGTCAGGATTTTCAGAGATCTGAGTTTAGGAAAACCAAGGAAGAGGAAAAGGGTCCGCAATAGTTAGATCGCCTCAAATTTATGGCATAGCCTCGGGCGTCAAAAATCAGAAAATGAGGTAGAGTATGCCCATCTACATGGACCGTCATTACATTGAAGGTGCGACTCAGCACGTCCTTGCCAACGCGCATGAGAAGGACCTCAAGATACAAGAAAAGTATCGTGTCCGTTTTCTGACCTACTGGTTCGATGAGGCACGCCATACGGCCTTCTGCCTGGTTGACGCCCCAACCAAAGAAACGATCCGCAAGGCTCATGACGAAGCGCATGGAGAGGTTCCCCATGAGATTATCGAAGTCGATCCTATGGTGGTGGAGGGATTTTTAGGGAGAATCAAGGACCCTGTACCCATTGAAGGGACGAGCTCGATAGCCATGGATTCTGCTTTTCGCGCCATCATGTTCACTGACTTGAAGGACTCTACCGTCATGACGATGCGGCTTGGGGAAGCTAAAGCCATGCATTTGCTCCACATCCACAATGCGCTTATACGCAATGTCTTGAGAGACCACGACGGCCGCGAAGTCAAGCATACGGGTGATGGGGTGATGGCTTCTTTTACATCCGTGCCGAACGGGGTGAGATCTGCGGTTGCCATCCAAAAGGCCTTTGCTGCCTACAACAAAGAAAATCCCGAAACTCCAATGTATGTGAGGATTGGGCTCAGTGCTGGTGAGCCAGTGGAGGAAGATAACGACCTGTTTGGTGTGAGTGTTCAACTTGCGGCGCGGATTTGCGCCAACGCTGAACCCGGTCAGATTTTGGCCTCACGAATCGTGCCGGAGCAATATCGGGGCGAGGAAGCACTATTTTCCGATGCGGGAAAAATAACGCCGAAAGGCTTCGACCATCCCGAGCAAGTATATGCGGTTAAGTGGCAAGGGGTTTAACGAAATTCCGGGGGACATGATGCTGATTTGTTGTTGACTCCTAGGTTGGCAGTCTGATGCCGTTTGTTCATTGCTACGATTTCCACAAATCTGCGGTTAGGGAAGGCTAGGGTGGCCAATGAAAAACGCTTCCTAACCTAAAGTCCCGTGATGGCGGTCTAACAGCGTCGGAGAGGCATACGATGAAGAGCACATATGACGAAGTCTATTCGCGATGGCTGGACAATCCGGAAACTTTCTGGGCGGAAGCCGCTGAAGCGATTCATTGGCATAAAAAATGGGACAAGGTGCTTGATGCTTCGCGACCTCCCTTCTATCGCTGGTTCACCGGGGGAATGGTCAATACCTGCTACAACGCCCTTGATCGGCACGTAGAGAGCGGCCGGGCGAATCAGCCGGCGCTCATCTACGATAGCCCCGTCACAGGAACGATCAAGACGTTCACCTATCGCGAGTTGCTGGATGAGGTGGCGCGCTTTGCCGGGGTGCTCGTTCGCCACGGGGTTCAGAAAGGCGACCGGGTCATCATCTACATGCCGATGGTGCCGGAGGCGATCGTTGCGATGCTGGGCTGTGCGCGGATCGGGGCGATCCACTCGGTGGTCTTTGGGGGCTTTGCTTCCCATGAGCTGGCCAGCCGCATTAGCGACGCCCGACCGAAGGTGATCGTTTCGGCTTCCTGCGGCGTTGAAGTGGACCGCGTAATCCCCTACAAGCCTCTGCTCGACAAGGCCATCGAGCTCGCTTCAGTGAAGCCTGAGCGGTGCATCATTCTCCAGCGTCCTCAGGAAAAGGCCTCCATGATCGCCGGCCGCGATCTCGATTGGTCGGAGCTGATGGCTGGCGCGAAGCCAGCAGAGTGCGTACCGGTCGCGTCGACTGATCCGCTGTACATCCTCTACACCTCAGGCACCACGGGCATGCCCAAAGGGATCGTGCGCGATAACGGCGGGCATCTGGTGGCGCTCAAATGGAGCATGGAGCACATCTACGGAGTGAAGCCGGATGAGGTCTATTGGGCAGCCTCCGATGTAGGGTGGGTCGTCGGACACTCGTACATCGTTTATGCGCCTCTGTTCAACGGGAACACGACAGTGCTTTACGAGGGGAAACCGGTCGGCACTCCTGATCCGGGGGCGTTCTGGCGGCTTATCTCCCAGCATGGCGTGAGGGTTTTGTTTACCGCGCCGACGGCGTTCCGCGCCATCAAGCGGGAAGACCCGAACGGCGACTACATGCGCAAGCACGACTTGAGCGGCTTCCGCACGCTCTTCCTCGCTGGAGAGCGGTGCGATCCCGACACGCTCTTGTGGGCGCAAAAGCAGCTCGGTGTCCCTGTGATCGATCACTGGTGGCAAACCGAAACGGGCTGGCCCATTGGAGCGAATTGTGTCGGATTGGGAATGCTCCCTGTGAAGCCGGGGTCGTGCACGAAGCCTGTGCCCGGCTATGATGTCCGCGTGCTTGGCGATGATGGGAAAGAGCTGCCGGCAGGTCAGATCGGCAGCCTCGTGATCAAGCTTCCTTTGCCGCCTGGTTGCCTCCCGACATTGTGGAACAACGATGAAGGCTACCAGAAGTCTTATCTCAGCGCCTTTCCTGGCTACTACCTGACCGCGGATGCGGGCTACAAGGATGAAGACGGCTTCCTTTCGGTCATGACCCGCACGGACGACATCATCAACGTGGCCGGGCATCGGCTCTCCACTGGCGCCATGGAAGAGGTGCTGGCCTCTCATCCCGATGTGGCCGAATGCGCTGTGGTGGGAGTCGCAGACGAGATCAAGGGAGAAATTCCGCTGGGCTTTATCGTGCTCAAAGCTGGTGTGCAGCGACCTCATGGCGAGATCGTGACGGATGTGGTCCGAATGGTGCGCGAGAGGATCGGCCCGGTCGCCTCGTTCAGGGTCGCCACCGTCGTCAAGCGGCTGCCTAAGACCCGGTCGGGTAAGATTCTGCGCGGCACGGTCAAGAAGATCGCTGACGGAGTCGAATATCACGTTCCGCCGACTATCGACGATCCGGCGATCCTCGATGAAATCACCGCGGACTTGACGGCGTTAGGCTATCCCAGAGCCTGAGCGAGAAGTGTTCTCTACGCGGAGGAGAGCATTGTCAGGCTTGAGAGTGGAGAGGTTTGCGGCTTAGAAGTAGAATCGTACACTACGAAAGGAGATGTCGTATGGCTATTTACATGGTCGACCGCAGTCTTCCCGGAATCACGATGGAGCAGCTTGCGGCTGCTCAGAAGGCGGCAATCGAAATGGGGAAAAAGTTCACTGCGGAAGGTAAGCCAGTTCGGTACATCCGCAGCACGTTTGTGCCCTCGGAATCACGCTGCATGTGTCTGTTCGAGGCGCCCAACGCAGAAGCGGTGAAGCAACTCAACGACCAGGCTAAAATACCTTACGCGCGGGTCGTTGAAGCTGCAGATCTGACGCCCTAGGGCGGTCCAAGCCCTAGGCTGCTGCCGCCTCCATTTGTTTTGAATATTTCCCGTAACGGGCGGTGCCGTTGCACTTGGCGCGGTGATAAAAGATCTTTTGCGCCGCAGCGACGTTGGCCGCTTCTCCTTTCCACGTCTTAAGTGCCGGATCCTGTAACGCTCTGGCATAGGAGAAGCTGACTTCCCACGGATGAGGGCCGAGAGCGTTCATGGCATTGAGGTGTTCCGTCGCCTTTTCCGCGCTTTGTCCGCCGGACAAAAAGACGATACCAGGGACAGCTGCGGGAACCGTTCGCTTTAGACAACGGATGGTGCGCTCCGCTACCTCGTTGACGCCCGCCTGTTGCGGGCATTCTTTCCCGGAGACCACCATGTTGGGTTTGAGTAGCATTCCCTCCAATATGACGCGGTGCTCCAAGAGGGTGGAGAACACGCTCTTCAAAGTGGCTTCGGTAGCTTCTTCACAACGGTCGATGGTGTGGCTTCCGTCCATCAAAACCTCAGGCTCGACAATCGGAACCAGTCCGCCTTCCTGACAGAGCGCAGCATAACGCGCCAGCGCGTGAGCATTCGCGTCAATGCAAGTCCGAGTCGGGATCCCGTCGCCGATGGTAATGACGGCCCGCCATTTGGCGAACTTCGCGCCAAGCTCTCTGTATTCTTTGATTCGGGCGCGCAATCCGTCGAGACCTTCCGTCACCGTTTCGCCAGGAAAACCGGGCAGCTCGATGGGGCCTTTATCGACCTTGATACCCGGCATAATCCCTTTCTTCGAAAGCAATTGCGGGAAAGCGGTGCCATCCTTGGCGGACTGGCGGATGGTCTCGTCAAACAGAATCACGCCGCTGATCGCTTCTTCGATGCCTTTGGTCGTAAACAGCATCTCGCGGTAGGCACGCCGATTATCCTCAGTCGATTCTACCTTGATGCTGTCGAATCGCCTCTTGATGGTTCCCTGGCTTTCATCGGCAGCGAGGATGCCTTTACCTTTTGCAACCAGGGCTTGAGCAACGGATTCGAGTTCCTGTTTCGCCATGGCTTATCCCTCCTTACTATTTTTCCAAAGAGTCATTTTACACTCCGCGCGCCCTATGGCAACCCCTGTCCCGCATAATTTCTATCAAATCTGAGTGTTAGAATTCAATATACTGGTCTGTTCTTGATAGACCGTTGAAAAAGGCTCATTTGCTTCGTTCCGCTCAATCGCCTCGCTCCAACGTACTGCTCAAGTACGCCTCCGCTCGTCGATTTTTCGCGCGCCTTGCAACTGAGACCTTTTTGACCGGTCTGAAAAGAGCGTTTTTCAACAGTCTGTTGATTCCCGAGGCGGGCAAGTCCGACCTCCCGCCTACATAGTACGCAAGGAGTTTACTGTTCAACTTATTGACCTCAGATAAGCTCAGGCTATACTCAGCCATATCACCGGTTCGGTATAACTTTTCTATTTTTCATTACGTTGGAGGTTAAGGATATGTTCAAACGAAGACAGCTCCGCTGTTCATTCTGTGGCAAGAAGGAAACGGAAGTTTCCAAGTTGGTTGCGGGTCCGCGGGTTTATATTTGCGACACATGCGTTGCCTTGGCGAGCCAAATCATGGAGCGCAACTCCGGTGATGACAGTCAGCTGCGTAAAGCCGAAACATCGATCTGGCGTAAGCTGCTGGCTCCGGTTCGGGAGTTTTTCCGGTGTGATCCTGTTCAGCGCGCTGGCGCCATTTCTGAACCAGCTTGAGTTCTTGAATAGAGTCGACCATCTTGCTGTTACTGCACAGTTTGATCTACCGAGGAAATGATGATGTTAAGTGCATCTCGATTGTCGCCCAGGTGCCTGGCGGATGGCCGGCCCTTTGTCGGATTCATGGGATGGGTCTGGTGGCTCCGCGGACTGCGCCGTAGCGACACGAATCCCAACCTCTGCAATAGGTGAGAGCTTCATTGGGAGACGGGACGTCTCTCAGAGGTTACAGTGCTGTTCGCCGATTGCCGGGACTATACCCGTTTGACCCAGGAGTTTGGGATCGAGAAGGTGGCTCCGGTCATGCAAGAGTTTTTCCAAACGAGTTCCAGAATCATCATTGGGCAGGATGGTATCGTAGACCGGTTGCTGGGCGACGGATGCATGGCGTTTTTCAATGTCCCCATCAAGCACGATGACCACGTGGCTCGCGCGGTTCACGCTGCTTTCCAGATTCAACAGGGAGTGAGCCACATCAATGCAGAGTTCGGTGGCGAGTTTATCTTGCAAGTCGGTATAGGAGTCGCGACTGGGCTGGCACTGGTGACCAGCATGGGGTCCACAAGATGCAGTGATTACACCATGGTCGGCGACAGCATCAATATCGCCTCACGGTTGCAAAGCCAGGCCGCTCCCGGAGAAATAGTGGTAACGGAGGACGCTTATGCGGCAATCGCGACGGCGTTCCGTGGTGCACAACCCCGGCGGTATCAGCTCAAGGGAATCGCGCGGCCGGTTGTCGCCTACGCGCTGAGCCATGAACAACCCTTGAAGCTTGCAATCTAGATTCCTATCCCTTATCACCCGTCACGTTGGTTCAGCAGATTGTTAGAGAGGGGTCTGCCTGACACCGCTCCGCAAGGCAAGCCAAAAGAGCCCTCACCTTCGTGCCTATTTGTGCCCGCAAGTTTCTTCTTGTTTCTAAAAAGTACTAGTTGTATAAGGGTGGCTCACCGAAACGCCTCGCCATTAGCTCGGACATCTTAGATTCTTGAGGGGCGCTAAAAAAGGCTGGATGCGTTTGCTCCAGCTAGGAGGAAAAATAATGGAAATAATGGAAGAGCAGAGCTTTTTCCAGGCCTACAACCCCGCGGCACTGAAAAGGACCGCTCGGCGGCGTATCGGTTTAAAGGGGAAGATCATAGGCGGCTTGGTGAGCTGCGTCTTACTGTTCGGTCTTCTCGTTCTCGCAGTGGTGAATCACCAAATGGGACGAGCGTTGCGGGCGCAGCTCGATCGGCGGGCTTTGGACATCGCGACAAACTTGGGCGATGCGGCCGCTGCGCATATGCTGCGAGGCAACGTTTTGGAGTTGTACGCAATGGTGACCAAGTATTCGTTTCTATCCGGAGTCGCCTACACAATTATTAAAGACCGGAAAGGCGGAATTCTAGCTCATAGTCTGGGGGCCTTCCCTTCGGAGCTCAGCGAATCCCTAGTTGCGAGTGATCAACGAGAAGCCAACCAGCGGGAGTTGATGTTTCGAGGAAGAAGAGTGTACGAAACCCGGGCTCCTATCCTGGAAGGCCGGATGGGTGCTGTATATGTGGGCATCTGGGCGGACAGCGTGGTGTCAGAGATCCAACGGGCCCTTCTTCCTGTGGGTTGGCTCATCGTCGCCGCTGTGGCGGCGGGTGTGGTTTTTTCTATCGTCATTGCGCAAGGGATCATTCAGCGGGTCCTGCGGTTAAAGGAAATGGCGGATAAGGTCAGCATGGGGGACCTGGAAACGCCTGTCGGTGTAGAGACCAACGATGAGATCGGAGATCTCGCCAGGTCGCTCGAAAGGATGCGCTCGAGCCTAAAGGCGGCGATGATGCGGCTCGGCTCGGTTGGGTAGGGCGCTCTTTGGATCGCGCTAGAAAGGAGAGATAACAATGGATTGTCGAAGGCTCAGACAATGTCTTGCTTTATCTTTCTTGTTGAGTGCCATAGCTGCTCCCGCCGCTGCGGGAGAAGGGTCGCCGGCCCAGCCTCTGGAGAAAGTGCGAATTGCCTACAGCAGCATTTCAGGCAATCAGGTTCCTGCGTGGGTCGCGCTCGAACAGGGTTTCTTCCGCAAAAACGGATTGGATGTCGAGCTTGTTTTTATCGAGGGCGGCACCCGAGCCGCCAACGCGCTGCTTTCAGGGGATGTGACCTTCTCCCAAATGGCGGGACCGTCCGTTCTTCAGAGCAATCTTCAAGGGCTGGACGTTGTCATCATAGCCGGATTTCTCAACACCATGGACTATCAGCTTATGGTTCATAAAAGCATCACCCGGCCCGAGCAGCTCAAAGGGAAGACGCTGGCGGTGAGTCGATTCGGCTCCTCTTCGGATTTTGCCACTCGCTACGCTTTGGACAAGTATGGATTGGTGCCGGACAAGGATGTGATCATTCTGGAGATCGGAAGCCAGCCGGCCAGGTTCGCAGCTCTCGAAGCCGGCAAGATCGAAGGGGCAATGGTTGCAGTCCCTTTGACGCTCAAGGCCAAAGCTCTAGGTTTTCATGCTCTGGCTGATCTCAAGATGCTCGGTTTGGAATATCAGCACACGGCTTTGGCAACGACGCGGTCTATGATCAAGTCTAAGCCCGCTCTAGTCCGCAATGCCCTAAGAGCTTTCGTGGAGGCCATTCATTACTATAAGACTCATCGAAAAGAGTCCTTGGCGATTCTCCGAAAATATTTAAAGGACAATGATCCCCAAGATCTGGAAGAAACCTATGAGGCAATCGGGCTGACCCTCATTCCTGAAAAGCCGTATCCGACTCTGCGTGGAATCCAGATCATGCTGCGCGAGTTGTCCGCGAAAGACCCCAAAGCCCGAACGGCACGGCCGGAGCAATTCGTGGAGATGAGTTTCCTCAAGGAACTGGATAGTTCCGGCTTTATTGATCGCTTGTATAAGTCCCAGCCCATCGTGGCGAGCCGGGAAACCACGGGTCGTCCAAGTCCTTCGGTGACTGTTCAGGAGAAAGCAAGCCCGCCGGTAACCGTTCAGGAAAAAGGGCCGCGAGAAAAAAGCAGCGCAAAATCGAGCCTTGCGTCGCCACGCATGAAATCTGCGCCGACAACGTTTGTCGCATCCGCTTTGCCTGAAGAATACACGGTGCAAGCCGGGGATACGCTCAGCCATATAGCGGGCCGTTTTTACGGTTCCGAGTATAAATGGCGCAAAATTTATCAGGCCAATGCGACGACGGTAAAAAATCCGAACTTTATCTACATCGGTCAACCCCTGCTGATCCCTGCGGACTAGGCCCCAGGAAGATGAAAAGAGCCCTCAGGCTTGCGCGTTGACCAAGAGCTTCTGGTTCGCGTGTCTCTCACCAAAGTCATCGGCGCGCAAGGGAGTCGCCGACTAGTAGCGCGCGGCGGCCTTTGTCGCATGGAAAAAGATGCGCTTTCCTCATTCTTGACAGCATAGTCGCCCTAGGGTTACTGTCGCTTACACCTAATATCCCGCGTCGTTCCATTTAGGGCCGCAGGAGAGAGATGGGCAAGAGACTCGCGCTTGCCGTTATCGCTTTCGCCTGGGCCCATTCGAATCAAGATCTACGCGTCTATTTTGAGCGCGCGCACGATGCCCGGATCAAAGGTCATGTACATGGCCGGCGAGGTCCCTCTGGCGGTTAAGGCTGCGGAGGCCGGGGCCGACGTGATTGTAGCTCAAGGAACCGAAGCAGGGGGCCATGTTGGTTGGATGGCGTCAATGTCGCTTGTTCCCATGGTGGTCAAAGCCGTGGCATCCGTTCCGGTGCTTGCCGCCGGCGGCATCGCTGATGGCCGCGGCCTGGTCGCCGCCCTCGCTTTGGGAGCCGACGGCGTCCTTCTGGGAACGCGCATGATGGCCACGCCGGAATCGCCGATCCACCCTAACCTGAAGCAGGCGATCGTGCATAGCGACATCGCCACGGGGCATGTCTGGCTGGGAGCGATGGCCCGCGCCCAGCGCAACAAATTCATCGAGCGCTGGGCGGGAAGAGAATGGGCGCTGCGCCAATGCTATCGCGAGGTCGGTAAGGCGGCGCTCGACGCTCGCCGCGCCGGCGACGTCGACAACGCCCCCGTTCTTTTCGGCCAAGATGCCGGCCTGATTGATTCGGTGCGCCCTGCGGGTGAAATCGTCGAAAGCATGGTCCGCGAGGCCGAGGAGATCATAAAAGGCAGACTGAATCGACTCGTGCAAAATTCTACAGGCCGCTACTTCCGTTATCACTGGCAGCCTCTCTAACCCTGCCCTTGCGACCGATCGCTTAAGAAAACGGCTGAGTTTGTTCTTCGTTACGTACCTAAAACGAATACTCCGTGAGGAGCCGACATGGACACTAAGATATTGTTAACCGTTTTTGCGGCAGTGTTTACTGCCGAGCTGGGAGACAAAACACAACTGGCCACATTACTTTTCGCCGCCGATAAGGAAGTCAGCAAGCTCGCCGTATTCGTCGGCGCATCTCTCGCGCTGATCGTCGCATCGGCTATCGGGGTGTTGGCAGGAGCTGTGGTTTCTCAACATGTAAGCGAAAAGTATCTACACTATATCGCCGGCATCGGTTTTGTAGGAATAGGTATTTGGACGCTTGTTAAAGCATGATCTGCTAGCAACAAAACCATAGTCATTAATTACATAACGATATGGGTAAGGGATAAATCAATTATCGAGTTTCGAATGGCGTAGGCAGTCTCGACAGCAGTTTGACGGCAGCGAAAACAATGAGCGCTCCGCATTTCTAGCGCCGCCTTTTCTAACAACATTTTACTCCCGGTCGTGAAGCGCTTGGTTATTTCTTGACCCACCTGGGAAACCGAAATATAGCTATTACCAGATCAAAGTTAATTGGGCAGTTCTTTGCATCTCTACACCCTACCAAACAAATCCAACCTCTTCGTTATTCTTTGGATGCCATCCCCAAAGCGTGTCCCACGGTCCCAGGTGTTGGGATAATGGCGAACTGATCTCTGCCAAGCGCTTCCAATCGACAGCCTCCAGCCGCCAATCCAACGCCCCTAGGTTTTCATCCACTTGCTCAGAGTGTGACATGCCGACAATAACCGCACTGATACCCTCCTGGTCGAGAAGCCAGCGCAAAGCCGTCTGTGCGGGTGTCTTGCCATACTTAGTTGCCACCTCTTTCAACACGTTAACGACTTCGAAAACGCGTGGAAAGACATCCGATTGCAGGCGTCGGTTTGATCTGCGTGAATCGTTCGGGATACCCTCCAAGCTTTTAAATCGTCCCGCCAGCAGACCCTGACAAAGCGGGGAATAGGGGATGACCGCGATGTTATATCGTCGACACAAAGGTAGCACATTCGTTTCTATCGACCGCCACAGGAGGTTATAAGCGGGCTGTAAGGAATCTACTCGAGAAGGGTCACCCAGCTCCTCCCATTCAGGCTCCATCCAGTTTGATACGCCAATGGCCCGAATCTTTCCTTCCTTCTTGAGGCGCTCTAGCTC
>DASYRN010000117.1:0-17806 GCA_036004365.1 Binatia bacterium | reverse complement strand
TTGAAGCAGCGGGTGAGAGATCACATAGCGCCTGACAAGCCACTGGGACACAGCGACCGTGAATGATTCATCCTATTTCTTTACGAAAAATCATTCAGGAGAGGAGGAGTTAAACGATGAGAGACGGATTTAAGGTTATCGATGCCGACCGGCATATCTTAGAGCCATCGGACCTATACCAGAGGTATTTGCCCGAGAAGTTTCGCGGCCGCGTGCGCCTCAAAGGGCCTAACCAGACGGTCCGCTACGTCGATGGAAAACCGGTGTCCGATTCAGACCGGCGGCCGGGTCGGACGATGGAGGACTATGGGTACATCTTCGCCTCGTCCAAACGCTGGCGCGAGTGCTTCGCCGACGCTCTCGCGAATAAGTTCGACCCCGCCTCCAACCTGCGCGATATGGACCGTGAGGGCATCGACGTGAGTGTCCTCTTTCCGACCATCGGCCTCTATATTATGTGGCGGGACGATATGGATCCGGAGCTCAGCGCCGCTATCTGCCGCGCCTATAACACCTGGCTGGCGGAATACTGCGACTATGATCGCAAGCGGCTCCATGGGGTAATGCTTATTCCACTGCAGGATCCGGCTCGCGCGGTGGAAGAGCTCAAATACGCGAGAGAAAAATTGGGACTGGTGGGCATCTTCTGGCGGCCCAACAAGTTTTGCGGCCGGACATTCTCCAGCCCCGACTACTTTCCAATCTACGAGACCGCGTCGGACCTTGGAGTCGTAGTGTGCGTTCACGAGGGCGCCCGCACCGTGCTGCCTCAGGCCGGCTCGGATCGCTACAGCGAATTTGGCCGGCATATCGCCTGCCATCCTCTGGAGCAGATGCTCGCCTGTCTCAACTTCTGCGCCGACGGCGTGCTCGAAAAATTTCCCAAACTGAAAGTCGCCTACCTCGAATCCGGCTGTGGCTGGGTCCCGTTCTGGCTGGAACGCATGGACGAGCATTGGGAGCACGAATCTCACGGTTCCGCCAAAATAACCAAAGAAAAACCCAGCTATTACTTCAAGCGCCAGTGTTGGGTGAGCTGCGAGGCCGGCGAAGAGCTGGTGCCCGTGTTTGTCGAGCATGTCGGCGACGATTACTTGATGATCGCCACCGACTACCCGCACAGCGACGCCATCGACAAGTTCCCGGACAAGACCGTGGGCTCGCTCAGCGGCAACGATAAATTGTCTACGAAATCGCGGCGCAAAATTCTCTGGGATAACCCGACCAAGACATTTGGATTGGGGGCTTAGAGATGGCCAGGTTTCGCGTCAAATACTTCGGCAGCAACGATGTCCCCGTCAACCTGATCAAGCCGATTCTCGACGAGATCGACGCTGAGATGGTGATCGCCAGGCCGACCAACGAGGCAGAAGTCGTCGAGGCCGGCCGCGACGCGGACGGGATCATCATGCACGGCTCGGTCCCCTTCACACGCGAAATCATCTCGCAGCTCAAGCGCTGCAAGGTCGTCTGTCGGACCGGCGTCGGCGTGGACCGGATGGATCTCGCGGCGGCCGCTGAATTCGGCATGAAAATATGCAACGCGGCGGGTTGCAACTCCATCGAAGTTGCGGAGCAGACGATCGGACTGCTCATCGCCATCTCGCGCAAGCTCGTGCGCATGAACCAGTACGTGCGGGATGGAAAGTGGCGACGCCACAACGCGGAGCTGCACGCCTATCGCGGCAAAGTCTACCGTATCACAGGGCGCACTCTCGGTATTGTCGGCCTGGGCCACGTCGGGCGGCAAGTGGCGCCGAGGGCGCAGGGACTGAAGCTGAATGTCCAAGCGGTCGATCCCTACCTCGACCCGAAGATCGCGAACGATCTTGGGGTGCCGCTTGTCTCCCTGGATGAGCTGATCCGGACCTCCGACTTCATCAGTCTCCACGCTCCGCTGACGAACCAGACCCGCAAGATGTTCGGTGCGGCGCAATTCAAAGCGATGAAAAACACGGCTTATCTCATAAACTGCGCCCGGGGTGGATTGGTCGATACTGAAGCTCTGTACGACGCTCTAGCTGCGGGTGAAATCGCCGGCGCCGCCCTCGATGTCACCGACCCGGAGCCGCTGCCCGCCGACCATAAGATTCTCGCGCTTCCCAACGTCATCGTTACCTGTCACACCGCCGCCAACTCGGATGAGTCGTACGCCGACTGCCAAACGCACGCGGCGCGAGAAGTGGCCCGGGTCCTCTGCGGGCAACCGCCCACCACAGAGATCAAAGACCCTTGGCTGCTGGCAGAGGCGCAGGATCAGGGGTTTGGAGGAGTGTGAAGGCGACTCGGTAGAGCGCCGATGCAGACCTTGAGTTTACGAACATTCAGATTGTTGAGTTGTAGTAGTCTGATCCCTGCAACAGTTACGTATGAAGGAGGAGGAACATGGTTAACTGGCCGCCCGTCATAGACGCCGATGGACATATCTTGGAGCGTCAAAGCGACATCCGCAAATACCTCGAGCCGCCGTGGAACCGCCGCAATACGGGCCTCTGGCCGGCCGATCAGCCCTTCGACACGGACCTCTTCGAGACCCTCGGCTACCGCGACTACCCGCGGGGCATGAGTCCGGCCCAGCAGGTTGAGACTTGGCTCAAAATTATGGACGAATACAACATTGAGGAGGCGGTGCTGTTCCCGACCGGCTCCGGCAACATCACCAAGCTGCGCGAACCCGAGTTTTGCGTCGCCGCTTGCCGCGCCGCCAACGACCACTTCGCCAAGGAGTACAACGCTCTGTCCGACCGCATCCATTGTGTGGGGGTGCTGCCGCTAAAGTGGCCCCATGAGGCGGCCAAGGAGCTGCGCCGCGCGGTCACCGAGTTAGGCTTGGTGAGCTTCGAGCTGCTCTCCATGGGTTTGCCCACGGCTCTCGGCGATCCGATGTACGACCCGCTCTATGAAGAGGCCCAGCGGCTGGACGTGCCGCTCTCCGTCCACGGCAACCGCAGCGCCTCGCACGAGGTGGGCGCGGGCGCACTGAGAACCTTCGCCGAGGTGCACACCTACACCTTCCCGGTCGGCATCTTCCTGCACTTCACCAGCATCATCTTCCAGGGGGTGCCGGTGCGCTTCCCCAACCTGCGCCTCGCCTTTCTTGAGGTCGGCGCCACCTGGCTCCCGTACTGGCTCGACCGCATGGACGAGCACTGGGAGTTGCGCGGCGAGTTCGAGGCGCCGCATTTAAAGAAAAAGCCCAGCGACGTGGTGCGTGAGTCTCGGATCTACTTCAGCCTCGAGGCCGAGGAGCGCCTCCTGCCCCAGACCATCGACTATCTCGGCGACGGCCACTTCCTCTACGCCTCGGACATCCCCCATTGGGACGGGGAGTTTCCTAAGAACCTCGAATACCTGTGGAACCATCCGGACCTTTCGCGGGAGACCAAGGAGAAGATCGCCTACCACAACGGGAGGGCCTATTTCCAGCTCAAGCGTCCGGCCTCGGCACAGGTTGTCCGGAAAGCGAAGTGAGACTGAGCGCAACGAAGCAAATGAGCCGTTTTCAACAGCCTGTTAAGCGCGCGATCCGCCGTTCCAACCGAGCAGATTCAGGAATTCGCGCCGAGTCTTGGGCCCGTAGGTGAGATAGTGCGGCTCGGGGTGTTCGCGGTAGGCGAGACGCTCGCGGGCGACGTGGTCGGCCAGGGTGTGCTTCTTCACTTCGTCGGCGCTAATAGCATAGGGCCGGGTCGCGTTCAGCCCGAAGATCTTGGCGCGTAGCGCCGGGGTGATCTCGGGGTAGCCGTGCTTCGCGCGCAGTTCGGGCGAGATCTGGAAAGCGCGAAACGCGTGGATCTGGTCTTGGGGCGAGCCGTACCAGATGGAGTCAGTGCCCCAGAGCACGTTGTTCTCGCCGCAGTACTTGACGAGCTTGCCGAGCGCATGCGCCGCGCCGTCCGGGTCGCGCATGAGGAAGCGCCAGGTGCTGCCGAGCTCGGCGTAAACGTTGCTGTTCGGTTTGACGTCGTTCTCGACCAGGGAGCGGATGAGGGTGTCGATACCGTCGCTCGCTCCGCGCCCGGTGTAGGCGCGCTCGGGGACGCCGGTGACGAAACCCGAGTGATAGATGAGAAAGCTCACGTCCGGGAAGCGCTTCGCCACGACTCCGATGTCGCTGCACTGGCTGTGCTCGTAGGACTTCTTGCCGAAGGGCAGTCCTTTGTGCACGCAGATCACCTTCACGTCGAGTGCGTGCGCCTTCTCGATGAAGCGCGTGCCGACGGGGTCCGACAGGAAGAAGCCCCTGCCGTCCACGCCCCACTGCGTGTAGCTCTTCCACGCGCTCACCTTCCAGCGCTCTTTCAGCTCGTCCATTGACTCGAGATCGCCCGGTTGATTCGGGTTGACCCTGCCGTGGAGCAGCAGGCGATGCGTGCCTTCCATGCGGTCCACGATCCGGCGCACCGCATCCGCCGCCTGGATCGTGAGCGGCTCGGAATCGCGGCGCGAGGGCACGAACGAGAGCACCATCATGTCGGTATCGCTATCGAGAAACACGTCTTTAACGAATTCGTCGGGTCCGAGGCAGTTGAGATAACTGCGTGCGCCGGGTTTGGCGGCGAGCTCGCAGTTCGCTTTGGGCGACCACTTGAAAGCATCGGCGGGCGCTGTCTTCACCCACGCGCCGGTTGGGTCAACGAAGTGCCCCTGCACGTCGAAGATAAACTCACCCTTGCCGCCGAGCTTCGCCTGCGCGAGCTGTGGCTCGAGCGCGGCTTGAGCTTCGAGCTCGAAGAAGCCACCCCGCTTCCCCGCTGCGGCGTTGGCGGCATTGAAGGCGAGCAACGCGCTCGCCGCGCCGCAAGTCGAAACGAGGAAATCGCGGCGGCTAATGCTCAAGCGCTTCGCGTTTTGTGTTGCCGCCTCGTGCGCCAGGCGGTTGCCGGCGCGATTCGTCGCGGAAAGCGCAACGGGCGCGAATTCCCCGTTCGAAGTCGTATCCAGCTTAATCGGGAGCCGGCGGCCTTCGGAATCAACGACGTGTTTCATTTTCTTTGTCCTCCCATGAGCTGTATAGCCTGTTCGTGTCTTCACTTGTATTCTTGTTAGTTCAACAACTCAAGCCTGACAGGACAGTGAAACAAATTCAGCTGGGTGCTTTTTCGGCGCAGAAGGCCGGCTACCGCGATTCCGCCGGAGGATTTCATCATGGCGACGGAGGGCGCGGACAATTGATCTCAGAATCAAACGGAACCGGTAACGCTGAAGAAGAATTGATCTGCAGCGTTGTTTGAGGTAGCCTCCAGACCGAACTCAGTACACTTAAAGGAGTCAATCGTATGGAAAGAAAAAAAGCCAGCGATTTCGATCCGCAATTGCTTAGTCTCTTTCACAGATACGTGCATGGCGGCATCAGCCGCCGCGAGTTTTTGGACGGCGCCGCCAAATTCGCCGTCGGCGGCCTGACGGCGACGGCATTATGGGAGATGCTCCGCCCCAACTATGCTCTGGCGCAGCAAGTAGCCAAAGACGATAAGCGAATCAAAGCCGAGTACGCGATGTATCCCTCGCCCAAGGGCAACTCGTCGGATGGACAGATGCGCGGATTACTCGCCCGCCCCGCAACCGGCGATAAGTTTCCCGTCGTGGTGGTGTTTCACGAAAACCGCGGCCTCAATCCCTGTCTAGAAGATGTCGTGCGGCGCCTGGCCGTCGCTGGCTTTATGGCCTTCGGACCGGACGCGCTCTGGCCTCTTGGCGGTTATCCGAGCATTGATAAGTACGGAGCCGAAGCCGATGAAAAGGCTCTTGCGATGCAGAAGCAGCTCGACGGCGGAAAAATCACGGAGGACTGCATTGCCGCGGCGGAGTTCCTGCTGAAACATCCACAGTCCACCGGCAAGCTCGGTGCCGTGGGATTCTGCGGGGGCGGCGGCAGGGTCAACACTCTGGCGGTCCGGATGCCGGAGCTTGCGGCTGGCGTTCCCTTCTATGGCGGCGCGCCGGCCGTCGAGGACGTGCCGAAGATCAAGGCGGCTCTACTGCTTAACTTTGCCGAGCAGGATCCCCAACATCAACGGCAGGTGGCCCGCGTACGAAGCCGCCCTCAAGGCGAATGGCGTCAAGTACGAGGCGTATGTGTATCCCAAAACGAATCACGGCTTCCATAACGACACGACACCCCGGTATGACGAAGCCGCAGCCAAGCTCGCCTGGCAACGCACCATCGACCACTTCAACAAGACGTTGAAGTCGTAGAATCCGGGTTCGGATGCAGAACATAGACCCGGTCGTTAGTGATGTCATTGTCATCGGTGCCGGGGGCTGCGGTCTCATGGCCGCTCTGGTGGTTGCCAAGAAAGGAGCGCAGATCCTGCTCCTTGAAAAGACGGATAAACCGGGAGGCGGCACGGCTTTCTCTTCCAAAGGTATCCGCGCTGCCGGCAGTCGATGCCAGCGCGAGGCGAAAATCGCGGACAGTCCCGAGCTGTATGCGCGGGATATCCTGCGTAGAAACAACAACGAGAGCGATGCCGTCCTAACCAAACACTTGACGGAAACCTCCGGGCGAGTGGCTGACTTCCTGGCTGATGTGGTCGGCATCGAATTTCAGCTCGGCGAGTTTCCCTTTGGCCACAGCGCGCAGCGATCCCACTCATGGAAGGCAGATAAAACCATCACCGACTTTCTCTTCGAGGCAGTTCAGCGCGAAAGGAACATCCGGGTGTGCTTCTCGACACCAGTGCTGTCGCTCACACAGGAGGCGAACGGCACGGTGACGGGTGTGGCGACGGAGGACAGGGTCCTCGCGGGGCGTAAGGTTATTCTGGCCTCCGGCGGATTCGGGGCAAGCCGGGAACTTTTGTCTCGGTATATTCCCAAAGCGGTAGACATTCCGTTTCCAGGTCACTCCGGGAGCACCGGAGATGGAATTAAAATGGGTTTGGCGGCGGGAGCAGCTACGGAGAACATGGGTGCCTTCCAGCCATACCCCGCCTACGTTGGTCCGGGAAAGCGCGCGGTGTCGCCCGAGGTGGCTATATCTGGCGGCATCATGGTCGACCTTGGCGGCAAGCGCTTCGTTGACGAGACCAAATATCCCGGCGGGCTCGGCACTAAGATGCTGGATCTTCCCGGCAAGCAGGCGTACGAAATCTTCGACGAGCGTATCTACCAGCTGCACCGAAACATCACGGGACTAAGAAATTTGGCAAGCTTTTTTGACTCGGGGGTTTTGAAAAAGGCCGAGACTCCGGAGGAGCTCGCGGGCAAATTGGGAATCGATGCCGATGGCCTGAAGCAAACCATCCAGGACTACAACCTTGCGGCGAGCGGCGGGAAAGATACTTTTGGGCGCACCTTGCCGGAACCGTTCAGCGTCCCATTCTATGGAATCAAGGTAACGGTTGCGTTGTACCACACTCAAGGTGGGCTAAAAGTAAACCCGGACGGCCAGGTCCTTCGCGCCGATGGCTCCATCATCCCCAACCTGTACGCCGGTGGTGGTGTGGCTACTGGTGTCTCTGGCAAGGGTTTGGAAGGTTATCTGCCAGGAAACGGGTTACTCGCTTCCCTGGCTCTAGGCATGAGAGCCGGGGAGCACGCAGTCGAGTCCTTGAAAGTCGCGGCTTAGTCTTCCTCCTACGAGGGAACCAAGATCGTGCGGCGAGAGTTGGGGCAGGGATAAAACTTTCGGATTTGTGGTCATCGCGTGATTGATCAATGAAAATCCCGCGACCTTTGCAAGCGAACTTGAAAGGAACGAGGCGGTTATGAAAAACTTTTTTCGATATGCGGCGCTCTCTTCCTTGTTTCTCGCGCTCGTGCCTTACGAGGTGCAGGGGAAGCTTCTCACGGCCTACATATCTGACTCTCCCAGTTCCTCGGTGCCCAAATGGATCGCTAAGGAAGCGGGCCTCTTTAAGAAATACGGTCTCGATGTCGACCTGGTCTTCATCGACGGCAGTACCCGTGGCATTCAAGCCCTTTTGGCGGGCGATTTAAGCTTTACCGAAGCAGTGGGAACTTCGGCCATCAATGGGAAGATGGCCGGCGGAAACATCGCTATCATCAACGGGCTCGTAAACACATTGCCTTATTACATAGTCGGCAGCCCGGCGATCAAATCACCGGAAGACTTGAAGGGCAGAACCGCTGCCGTGCATATTCCAGGAACGGCCGCGGACTTCGCCCTGCGTCTTGCGCTGAAGCGAGTGGGCATCCCCTATAATCAAATCAAAGCGATTACGGTCGGCGGCGGGCCGGCGCGAATTATGGCGCTGATCAACGGTCAAGTCGAGTTCACCGTGGCCAGCGACGCGGAAAAGATCAAGGGGGAGAGTGTCGGCCAAAAAGTCATTATCGACATGGCGGAGTTCAAAATCCCTTTTCAATTCACCTGCACGGTCACAACGGCCAAGATGATCCGCGAGCAACCGGACAATGTTCGGCGCATGGTCGAGGCGATTGCGGCCGGCGTTCACCACTTCAAGACCAACAAAGAGGACACCCTCAGGATCATGAGCAAATATACACGAGGACAGAACCGGACACTTCTCGAGGGAGCCTATTCGGCATACTCCCAACTTCTCGTCGCGGACACTTATCCCACGATGGAAGGACTGAGGAACACATTGGAAGTGCAGGCTTCCTGGGACGCCAAAGTCGCGAAAGCCAAGGCGGAAGATTTTGTCGAGCTGCGTTTTGTGGATCAACTGAAAAACAGCGGCTTCATCGAGAAACTATATGGTCGAAAATAATGTTGAGTCGTAGAAGTCTGAGCCCGCAGGTCCTTCTACCAGGTCCAGCAAGACATTCTCGATAAAAAGCCCGACGTAAAAGATCTTTTCGTTCGTGAAAGCTTGAATTACTAAGAAGGGGGACAAAGGAGGAGTCCATATGAGAAAGCCAAGCATCCTTATCATTTTTATTCTGGCGGCGGCACTGCTGTTTGCAGTGAGCGCGGCGGCGCAAGTCATTGTTCTCACTCGTGCCACCGTTATCGACGGCACCGGCGCACCGCCGGAGAAGGACATGACCATCGTGATGGAGAACGGCCGAATCCGCGACATGGGGCCGTCGTCCAAGATCCAGGCCCCGGCCGGCGCCACCGTAGTGGATCTCACCGGTAAGTTCGTCGTGCCGGGCATCATCAACGCCCACGGCCACGTCGGCGCGAAAACCGAGCCGCAGTTGCGCCAGTACGCGCTTTACGGCGTGACCACCGCGACCAGCATGCAAACCGATCCCGACGAAGTCATCCAGGTGCGGGAAGCGCAGAAGCGGGGTGAGCTGCGCGGCGCAAGGGTCTCCACCGTGAAGTACCGCTTCGCACCCGACCCCGAGGTGGTGACACCGCAGCAGGCGCGCGCCAAGGTCGACGAGATCGTCGCCGCGGGCGCCGATTACATCAAGGTGTGGGTGGACAGCCAATTCGGCAAGCAGGCCAAGCTCACCCCCGAGTTTTGCGCCGCCGTCCTCGAGCAGGCGCGCAAGCACGGCAAACTCACCTTCGCCCACGCGTACGAGCTTTCCGACGCCAAGATGCTCGTCGAGCGGGGCTTGAATGTCCTTGGTCACAATGTCCGCGACCGGGAGGTGGATTCCGACTTTATCGCCATGCTCAAGCAGCGCAACGTGACGCTGATTCCGACGTTGATACGCGACGAGTTGCTGTTCGCCTACGGCGATGCGCCGGCCTGGATCGACGATCCTTTCTTCCTCAAATTCGTGCCGCCGGAGCGCCTGGCGGTGCTGAAAACCAAGATCCGCGACGAGCAGGCGAAAAACCCGCAGCGCCACCTGATCAAGGCGGGTTTCGAGATGAACCGGGTCAATCTGAAGAAGCTCTCCGATGGCGGGGTGCGTATCGCCTTCGGCACCGACAGCGGAGGAGCCGCCGACCGCTTCTTCATCCAGGGTTATTCCGAGCACCGGGAGATGGAGCTGATGGTGCAATCAGGTCTCACGCCGATGCAGGTGATCCATTCCTTCTCGAAGGGCGCCTCGGAGGCCCTGGGCATCGACAAGGAATTTGGCGCCCTCGCCAAGGGCAAGCCCGCCGACCTGCTGGTGCTGGAGAAAAATCCGCTCGAAAACATCACCAACATGCGAACCATCCAGGCGATCTATCTGGGCGGCAAGAAATTCGAGTAAAAGACGCTGACAGAGAACGGCGAGCCTATTCTTGACGCGCGATGTCCGGAGTTCTGGGGTCTGACTTCTATATCTTTACTTTCTTGCAGAATTGTTGAGTCGTAGAAGTCTGACCCCGCAGGTCCACGCAATGACAACCCCTCTGAAGTTGGCGATCAATATACTTTCGTTGCGCTTGATGCCGAATCGAAATTAATTCCCTGCTACAGAGTAGCCAAGCGCACAGCGCAAACCACACAAGAATTCATTGACGATCTGGCTGCACGCTTACACAATCGCATTCAACTTTCGAGTGACCGATTTCTCCCCTACGTCAACGCCATTGAAAGACGCTTCGACTATGCGCAAATCGTAAAGGAGTATTCACAAGATCCAGCAGATCAAGGCCGCTATAGCCCGCCTAGAGTTAGGAAGATCTTGAAGGATGATATAATCGGTTTCCCAAATATGGATCTTTGTTCAACGTCCTTTGTGGAATGCTCGAATCTCACAATTAGAATGCATTGCCGCCGCCTCACTAGACTGACGAACGCATTCAGTAAAAAGTTGGATAACTTTAAGCGGGCGATGGATTTGTATTTCTGCTATTATAATTTTGTGAAATTCCATCGGGCGATCCGAGCGACACCAGGAATGGAAGCCGGAGTGGTTAGAAGCCCAATGACCGTTAGGGACCTTGTGGAAATGGCGCAATGACCGAAATAGAACGACTAGAGAAAGCCATTTGGGATTTGCACGGCTGCAAGAGTAAGCATAGTCACTCTGTACCCGTCCATGAAAAGTTTGAGGAAAAAACTGTCTGGGAGGGAGTCGTTGAAGTCTTTGACCTTCTAAATCATCCCTCAGCTAAAACTGCCTATGCATGGATCTATAAGACCGATAGTGGCGAATCGCGCCATGTGGCCGTACTAGGTGTCCCGCCTATCAACTCACCACAGGATGCAATTCGCGCTTACGTTGTTGTAAAAGCTAGAGAGACAAAGGCGAAACCAGTATGAAGAAGGCTTCAAATTAGGACACCGCCGGAAACCGCGCCCGAGTTGACATAACGCTATGTTATCGGATAGTCTCCGGTCCGAAAACAGGGTTGGTCAGGCAGCATCTCAAAAGGAAATTCCTGTCACTCACCGTTGCGGAGCAGTGCAGAATCTAGAACCTTGGCAATAACCAATCGTCATCAACCAAGGAGGAGATCACCATGAAACGCCTGTCTGTCATCACCACGGGGCTGCTTGTTATCGCTTTCAGCGCTTTCGGCTGCTCGCAGCTGCCGTTTGGTCAGTCCGATGCGGGGTGGATCACGCTTCTTGACGGCCCCAACGGCCTGGACAACTGGAACCGAGTCGCCGAAGCCAATTGGGGAGTGGTCGATGGCGTCCTTCAGGCCGACAAAAAGGTCGGCAAGGAGAACGCTTATCTGGTCTCGAAGAATTCCTATAAGGACTTCCAGATCAGGGTCGAGTTCTGGGTCAGTGATGATGCCAACAGCGGCATCTACATGCGTTGCCAGGATCCCAAACAAATAACCGACAAGAGCTGCTATGAGGCGAATATCTACGACCAGCGCCCCGACCCGTCTTTCGGCACCGGAGCCATCACGAATTTCGCCAAGGTATCGTCCATGCCCAAGGCCGGTGGTAAATGGAACACCTATGAGATCACGGCTAAAGGCCCCCAACTTGTCGTCGTGCTCAACGGAGCCAAAACTGTTGAACTCACGGACAGCTTTGCCAGCGGGCCGATCGCGCTTCAGTATGGCGCGGGCGTCGTGAAATTCCGCAAGGTGCAAATCAAGCCGCTATAGCCTGCGCCAAACCAAGTTAGTTGACACTGGCTTTAGTCTCCGCAGTTGATCGTGTCGCCTGTCAAAGGCAGACCCGAATGCCTTCTGCTGCTTAATTAGATTTTTCTTTTTTCATGACTCGCGGCTCACTACTTCCCGACACAATCTCTTTCCAATGCTGAGTTGCTAGGTCTGTTTCTTTCCTTGTGAATCTTCTAGTAAATTTGTTGCCATCATAAATAAAAACAAATTCAAACTCCCCAAGTTCAGATAAAAATTCGTTCAAGGTAAGCTGTTACTTTTTCATTGCTTAGGGAGAAAAATGTACCGGGAGTCTTTTCTCGCCTCTTCGTGCTTGACGATGACGCTCTGTCTGTCTCATCGCTTGGCCAAGCATCTCTTATTTCAGTTTTGTCTCCTGCCCTAATGTGCGAGGTTCTTGCTCACGTCAATCCAGGGGTCGGTCACCTTCTCGTAGCGGGCGATGTCCTCCGGCCGCAGCCACTTCGTGATCGCTGTTTCGTAAGACGGACGAGTCTTGACGCGCTCCCACCACTTGGCAACGCCGGGCTTCTTGTCCCACATGGGCGAGAGCCTCAGCATCTCGAGCCGCACCATGTAGGGGATTGCGGCGATGTCCGCGAGCGAAAAATCCGGGCCGGCGAGCCATGGGCCACGCTCGGTCGATTCCTGCATCCATTTGAGCAGTTTTTCGAAGCTCTTGGTCGCCTCCTTCCCCATCGGCGAGTTGAGGCCTTCCTCCACACCCGCGCGTTTGCATTCGGATTGCCGTTGCAAGGGAGCCTTGGCAAGTTGAGCGTCACGCTGCTCCTTGGAGAGGCTGGCGAGCCGCGCGCGGTTGGCGGTGGCAAAGGTGAAGACGATGCAGGCAGGATGGATGTATTCGTCCATCAGTTTCTTGAACAAATGAGCGCGCGTCCGGTCGAGCGGATGGCGTGGCATGAGGGGCGGCGAGGGAAAGGTGTCGTCGAGGTAATGCATGATGACGGTGGATTCGACGATGACGTTGCCGTCGTGGACGAGCGTCGGCACTACGCCGTTCGGGTTGAGCTTGAGATAGGCGGGGTCGAGCTGATCGCCGTTCAAGGCCATCAGGTGGCTTTCCCATTCCAGTCTCTTTTCCGCCAAGGTCAGTCGCGCTTTCTGGGCGCAGACGGATGTGGTCCCGTGATAGAGTTCGAGCATCGTTTTCTCCTTGTCTTTATGTGTTGAGGCCGCGCAGCGGCTTGATGGTGGCGCGCAACTGCTTCTTCTTCAAGCCCAAACTATTCGATGAGGTAGCGATATGTCAACGTGACGGAGAGTTTCGTAGCTGGAAGTTCAAACCGTTCCAGCCGTTCAAATCGTTCAAGTCGTTCCTGCTAAGGTACCAGACCCTACTATTTCCCGATCGGAGGTTGGAAAAACAACTCGGGCTCTATGCGCTCTTGACGGGCGTTCGCAATAATGCGAACATGCCTAACCTAACAACCCCTCATGCCCAAAACAACCGTTGTTTTCTACCAGGAAGATGCGGAGAGCGTGCCCGTACTCGATTGGCTGGACCGGTTGCCCGCTAAGGCACAAGACAAGTGCCGGGTTCGGATTGAGCGTCTCCGTGATCTGGGCATGAGCTACGACGGCCGGAAGCGGACTTTTTGCGGGACGGTATATACGAGCTACGCGTCGGCCTTGGAGGCATGAACTATCGCTCTATTTCTATCATGGGCGGATTGCCGCTGTTCTCGCACACGCCCTGATGAAGGAGCGTGAAGTACCGCCACGGGACATCGAAGAAGCGATCCGGAGAAGGCGAAAGTTCGAACTGGATCCCAAACAGCATACGTACAAGGAGTGATGATTATGCCAAAAACGAAAAAGAGAGCGACCACCGATGTGGTCGAAATCCTTCATCGCCGCTATTATAAAGGAAAGCCGGAACGGCTTGCCGCACTGGAGACCGCTCGGGCCAACGATCATGTGGCGCGTAAAATAGCCGCTCTGCGGACCGAAGCCGGCCTCAGCCAGCGACAACTCGCTCAACTGGTCGGCACCACGGCTTCAGTCATTTGTCGTCTCGAGGACGCCGAATATGAGGGTCATTCTCTGGCGATGCTTAACCGCATCGCCGCGTCCTTGAACCGCCGCGTCGAGATTCGTTTCGTGCCCGCTGAACGACGCTTGCGTTCAGGATGATGCTGGGAGTTTTGCTCTTGACGGCTCGCGCTCTTATCTTGTCCACGAAATATGGCCAAAGCAATAAATTGGACAAATGACTTGGGACCTCACTCTGTAGTATGCCGGCGATAGGGGTCAAGTCCGCTCTTAGCTTTTTGCTTTACACTGTCAGTTCGACGGGGCGGTATTCATGGCGCGTCGATTGCCAGAACTTGGGTCGCGGATGAAATCGTGCATTATGATAATCAGAGTCACCGGCTCCGGGGTCGGGCCTTTCAATCTGATTCTGCTGAAAAACCTTCCGTTCATCCTTCGAGAGCCTCAGGACGAACGGAGGCTTGAAAGCGCCCAGTTCGCCCACGACAGATAAAACTGTATCTGCTTCAAACACCCTTTCCCGTCGCGCCAACGTTGTCCTCGGCGACAAAAAGAAGATATAAGAAAAAAATACAAGATGGATCTGGCGCTCACTGACGGAAGGAGAGACACATGAGAGTAGGTTTTATTGGCCTAGGAACCATGGGTGCCAGCATGGCGCTCAACGTGCGCGCGGCGGGCTACGACATCGTTGTCAATGATATCCGCCGCGAGGTGAGCGCGCCGCACTTGCAGGCAGGCGCGACATCGGTCGACTCGGCGCGCAAGGTGGCCGAGGATGCTGACGTCGTATTCACATCGCTGCCGGGGCCGCGCGAAGTCGAAGAGGTGGCGCTCGCGGAGGATGGATTGCTCGCCGGCATGCGTCGCGGGACGGCGTGGTTCGACCTGTCGACCAACTCGCCGACCGTGGTCCGACGCTTGCACGAGCGCTTCGCCGCAAAGGGCATCGCGATGCTCGATTCGCCGGTGAGTGGCGGTCCCGCTGGTGCGAAGAGCCGCAAGCTCGCCCTGTGGGTCAGCGGTGAGAGGGCCGCATTCGACAGCCACAAGCCCGTGCTGGACGCCATCGGCGATCAGGCCATGTACGTCGGCCCGATTGGCGCCGGCACAGTGGCAAAGCTCGTGCACAACGCCGCGGGCTATGCGATACTGGCCGCGCTCGCCGAAGTGTTCACGCTCGGCGTCAAGGCCGGGGTCGAGCCCCTCGTGCTGTGGCAGGCGGTGCGCCAGGGGGCGTTCGGCCGCAGGAGAACTTTCGACCGGCTCGCCGAGCAGTTTCTGCCCCACCTATTCGATCCGGCCGCGTTCGCTCTGAAACTCGCCCACAAAGACATAACCCTGGCAACCGAGCTCGGCCGCGAGTTGAATGTTCCGCTCCGGATCGCCACGCTTGTGCATGAGGAGCTGACGGAAGCGCTCAACCGCGGCTGGGGCGAGCGCGATTCACGCATCTTCATGCTGCTCCAGGAGGAGCGCGCTGGCGTGGACATCGCCGTGCCGGCGGACGAAGTCCAGCAAGTGCTCGCGCACCGCTAGCCTAGCCGCAAAGAAAAGGGCTGGTGTCCGCCGCGATCGGAGTAAGTGTCGGCTGCATCGATCCAGTCTCTGACTGGTAGTCAGACAAGGAGACAAGGAGCGAAAGAGACAAGGAGGGGATGTCTCCGCAGTTGATCCTGGCGTCATTAATTTTTTGACAAGCGAGACGATCTCAGGATCGCGCGGAAGTTTTATTTACTCTAAATCGTGCCCCGTTATTGTGGCATTGATCCCTTTAGTTTACTCTGAAATTGAAGTTATCTAGATTTTGTCTTGCGCTGGTTATTGCCAGCTTGGCTGGAGTAACGTTAGAGATGTGCATGCGACTGTGACGACATCGCACTCGCTTCTAACAAGGCGCAGGGACGAGAGAGGAGATGCGTGATGAAAGCCAGAATTTATTTTATTCTAACAATTGTATTCACTCTGTGCCTTGCGGCTTCTGCAGTGTATGCCGACATGCAGGACGACGTCGATCGAGCGGTGTCGATCATCGAACGCTTCCAGGAGATACCTGAGTCAGCTATTCCGCCAGCGGTCCTGCGGGATGCGAAAGGCTTAGCCATCCTCACCCTCACGAAAATCGGGTTCATTGTGAGTGGCAGGGGCGGCACCGGTGTTGTCATTGCGCGCACGGAAACGGGGTGGAGCGGTCCCGCAGCTATTGGTACGGGTGGGATCGGGGTCGGCTTCCAAGCCGGAGTTCAGGTCTCTGAGTATGTGATCATTCTTAATACTCAAGAGGCAGTCAACGCGTTCTCGAAAGGGACCAATGTCACTCTCGGGGGCAATCTAAGCGCCGCAATCGGTCCCATCGGACGTTCCGCGGAGGCCAGCGTGGCGCCGCAGGCGGCGATATATACTTACAGCCGAAACCAAGGACTTTTTGCCGGCATTTCGTTGGAAGGCACGGTCATTGCGACCCGCTATGAAGCGAACGAAAAATATTACGACAAGCCGGTCTTGCCGGCCGATATCCTCTCGGGCGAGGTAAAACCGCCGGCCGGCGCGCAGAAGTTACTTGATGTTTTGTCAAAATACTGAACATACTCCGCCCGGAATCTCTGACCATTAGTTTTGTGCGCATGATTGGGCGTGAGTGATTGCCAGCAAGATAAAAATCCGAAATTCGAATATCGAAATCCGAAACCCAGAACTTGTCACTCCACACCCAAAGCCTAAAATCCGAAACTGTTTGGAGTTTGGTCTTTTAGTCATTTGAAATTGTTTCGAGCTTCGGGTTTAGTGCTTGGAATTTACCTTTCGGTCTTTGTCGCGCCAAGACGCCGAGGACGCAGAATCTTCTACAACCTTTCACCCCACAATCAGGAGGGGATATGAACCAAATGGTTTTTATTCATGGGCCCGGGGCGGGAGGATGTGCCGAATCGTTTGTCCATCAGGTCAAACACTATCCGGGCAGCCTCGCTCCTACGTTGCCTGGACATCTGGAGGGAAAACCCTGTCCCGATGTGGAACGATATACGGAATGGTTGAGGGGGTGGTTATGGTCCAAAGGGAAACAGCAAGACTTGGTGCTGGTCGGGTTCACCCTGGGAGCTTGCATCGCGCTCCAGTATGGCCTGGACTATCCGGATGAGGTCAAGGCGCTGGTATTGATGACTGTGGCCATGCGGCCTAAGGAGAGGCCACCCGCTGCTCTGGAGCTGCGGCTCAAGGCTGCAAAGGACGCTGAGGTGTACCAGCAATGGCTCGACCTCAATCGACATAACATGATGTTCATCGATCCCGACCTTCGCGAGCGTCTCGTCGAGTGCCATCGTAAGGTGGGGCCGATGAGCCAGCACGATGATTTCGTCGTGATAGACCAATTCGATATCCGGGACCGCATTCACACTCTCAAACCGCCGCTCCTCTTGATCCGCGGGGCGGACGATCCCGCTTCACCGCCGGAGTATGAAATGGAGATCCATCGGGCCGTACCGGGCTCTCAGTACCTGAAGCTCAGCCATGCCGGTCACTTTCCTATGGCGGAGAAGCCTGAGGAATTTAACCGGGCCATCGACGAGTTCCTGGCATCCCGCACATGATTTCCGCTTGAGCGCGATGAATAAAACGAGGAGCTTGGTTCGGGGGGGTGACCTATGAATTATGATTCTGCTAAAAACTCTCCGTTCATCCTTCGAGAGCCTCAGGACGAACGGAGGAGCGGTTGAATCGTTGGAGATTTTCCGTTCGTGCTGAGACTTGTATGACGGATGCCAAGCCTCACACCGAGTGCTCCGTTGCAGGTACAATGGTTCGAAGTATCGCCATTGTACATAGGAGGCATTTCGATGAGAGGCAAAACGTTTATACCACATGACTACGATG
>DASYRN010000116.1:0-26331 GCA_036004365.1 Binatia bacterium | reverse complement strand
GCATACCGATCCAATGACGGAAACGGAACCTCTCCGTTCAGCTTCTTCTCCTGTACCTCGCTGTCATAACAAAGATATACAGGCCCCATCGGGTCCGTCGTCGCTAACCGGTAGGCCCGAATGAAGGAGTCCGCTACCGCCTCCACACTCCCAGGCTGATCGTCCCACTTCACAAAGTCCCGCACCAAGTTCCCCTGCACCTGTGCCGTGTGCACCCAGTCGATCCACGGTCGGCGCTGCGCCGTGTCCATCGGTCCCGTTCCCCCCAGCACGATCACCGGCAACCGGTCGCACCATGCATTGTAGATCGCCATCGCCGCGTGCTGCAGTCCCACAATGTTGTGCACCGCCGAGGCCATCGGCTTCCCTTTGGCCCGGGCGTAGCCGTGGGCCAACGCCACGGTCATCTCCTCGTGTGGACACAAAATCATCTCGGGCATGTGGTTGCCGCCGTAGTTCACCAAAGAGTCGTGCAGACCCCGAAAGGTGGCGCCCGGGTTCACAGAAATATACTCGATCTCAAAGGCTTTCAGCAGATCGACGATGACGTCGGATCCGTACTGGGGACTTGGTTTCTCTACCACTCTCGCTGCTTTGCTCATGATAACTCCTCTGTTCTCAATCTTCGCCAGGCTCACACAAACCATAGATCAATCTTGATGATCCTGTCAATTTGCGCAGTGAAGGTAAATTTCAGGTGCGGAAAGCGAGATTAAAAGCAGTCGGGGAGATGCTTATGTTTATTTGTTCCTGCCGATGGGGCCATAGAGCTCGCGGGCCGAGCGAAAATGCTTGATCGCCTCTGATCTCCGGCCCTTGGCCTCAAAAATGAGCGCAAGATTGTAGTGAGCATCCGCAAAGTTCGGATCGTATTTAATCGCCTCGCGGTAAGCGCCAATGGCCTCTGCAGGTCGTCCTCGTTCCTCCAGCAAGACCCCGAGATTGAAGTGAGCCAAGGCATCGTCGGGAGCGCGCGCAATCGCCGCTCGGTAGTGAGCCTCTGCTTTTTCAAAATCACCCGCCTGATGATAGAGCCGGCCAAGATTGATATGGGCCTCGGTCATGGAAGGATCGAGTGATAAAGCCTGATGATAGGCTCGCCGCGCCTCCTCCGGAGAGTCCTTTTCCAACTCGCAGCCCAAATCAAACCACTGCTCTGTGCTGCGAGCCGACGCTTGGCGATTCGTCGTGAACACAAGCTTCACCCGCTTCGCCACTTCCTGCGCCGCGAAGTTGAAAAGGAACTGGCCGGAATCCGGCTGCCAGCGTGCGCCCCCATCCCAGGCCACAACTCGCTTTCCATCCGTGTAGACAGTGACATTCCAAACTTGCTGGGCTTCGGGAAGCTGCTGCCTCAAGGAATGAAGAATGCGCCGGATCCGCTTAAGAGGTACCTGGGCATCGAGGAGCCCTTTCATCGTCTTGAGCAGAAGGAGGTCCTGGAAACTGAATTCGATGTTCCGATCGCTTCGGATCGGGGAGAGGAAACCGGACCGAATACACGAGCGAATGCGCGATTCGGACAGACTGAGAATCTTCGCCACCTCGCGGGTGGTGAAGTGATTTTTCATTTTTTCGTGGCTCGGGCCTTCTTTGCCGGAGCAACTTCGGCCCGACGCGCCTTAGCGGCTTTCTTTTCTTGGGGAACCCGTTTGGCCAGGCTCTGTTTAAGGGCGTCCATCAGATCAATCACCTGCGCGCGCTGAGCTTGGGGAGCGGCCGTCGTGACCTCTTTGCCTTCAACCTTGAGGTTCACAAGATCCAGAACCCTCAACCGGTACTCGTCCTGGTACTGTTGCGATTTGAATTCCTCGGACGACAACTCCTCGATCAGATGGATCGCCAACTCCAGCTCTCCCTCTCTAACTTTGGCTGACTGGCCCTTATCGATCTCACCGAAGTCACGGATCTCATCATCGAAGTACATGGTATGAAGCATCAGCCCATCCTGAGCGGGCCGGATGAGGACCAGGCTTTCCTTCCCACGCATGACGAATTTGGCCAGCGCAACGCGATCCGTCTTGGCCATCGCCTCCGCCAGCAGCCGGTATGCCTTCTCCCCGCCCTTATCAGGCCCGAGGTAATAGGTTTTTTCAAAATAGATCGGGTCTACTTTGGGAAGCGGCACGAACTCGGCGATGTCGATGATTTTGGAGGCTTCCTGCTCCAGCGATTTCAACTCTTCATCCGTAAGCTGCACGTACTGGTCCTTGGCAAACTCATACCCTCGAATCAGAGAAGCGCGGTCCACGACTTCGTTGCATGTGGGGCAGAACTGCTGCTGCTTGATTCGAGAGCCGCACTTGCGGTGAATAAGGTTGAAAGATACGCTCTTGGACGAGGCGGCGGTATAGAGCTTCACCGGGATGGAGACGAGACCGAATGAGATGGTGCCCGAACCAAGCGAATGCGCAGCCATAGGAACCTCCTAGGGTAAAGAAGCTGGTTGAACGAACAAAGTCGGACCCTACCACAAAATTCTATAGGATTCAAAAAATTCGGCAATCTAGGTCAATCCTCGCATAACTTGTTCACGTGAATCCGACAAAGCTCCTCGATTATCGAAGAAAACGCAATCCGGAGCGGACGCCTGAGCCCTTCACGGGCTTTCGCCCCGGAGGCGGGCGTCTGTTTGTCATTCAAATGCACTCGGCACGACGTCTTCACTACGATCTGCGTATTGAGATGGGCGGCGTCCTTAAGAGCTGGGCCGTACCGAAGGGTCCCTCCTCGCGCCCGCACGAGAAGCGACTGGCCGTCCACGTCGAGGATCATCCCGTCGAGTACGCCGATTTCGAAGGGATCATCCCCCCCGGAAATTACGGGGCCGGTCCGGTCATCGTCTGGGACCGGGGCTGGTATCGCTCGATCAAAGGCGATGACCTGCTCGAGCAGCTCGCTAGGGGCAAAATCGAAGTCGAGTTCTTCGGCTTCAAGCTGCGCGGACAGTGGACCTTGGCCCGTATGGGTGGAAAGGATAAGGAGTGGCTTCTTCTTAAAAAGGCGGATGCCTTTGCCGCCGAGGAGGAACTCGTCGACCGCTACCCTGAATCGGTCCTTTCCGGCTTGACCGTGGAGGAGCTGGGCCGGGCTCCAGCCAAACTGACCGCGCTTCGCAAGCGCCTCGATTCTCTAAAGCTGCCGCCGATCAATCTCTCTTCCAGGCATCCCGCGCCCATGCTGGCCTCAATCGGGAACCGCCCCTTTTCTAGAAAGGATTGGCTCTTCGAGATTAAGTACGACGGTGTCCGCGTCCTGGCGGTTCGCGCAGGGAAAGAGACGCAATTATTGGGTCGAATCGGACAGGATATCACGGCGAGCTACCCGGAGATCACTCGGGCGCTGCGGGTGCTGCCCCTGGAAAGGTTTATTATCGACGGTGAGATCGTGGCCCTGGACGAAAAGGGGCACCCGAGCTTCCAGCGGCTTCAGCAACGCATGCATCTTAAGAATCCCCTCGACATCGAGCAGGCACGATCGGTGGTGCCGGCGAACGCAATCTTTTTCGATTGTCTCTCTTTGAACGAGCGCGATCTCCGCAGCCTCCCCCTCCTAGAGCGCAAAGAATGTCTCAAACTTTTTCTTCCGGCTCGCGGCGTGATTCGCTATGGCGACCACGTCCTCGAGCACGGAGAGGCTTTCTTCGAGGCAGCCTGCGAGCAACGTCTCGAAGGGATAGTCGCGAAAAGAACTCACAGTCGCTATCTCGCCGGCCGCTCCAAGGACTGGGTCAAGATAAAATGCCAGCTGCGCCAGGAATTTGTCATCGGCGGCTATACGGACCCGCAGGGCACGCGCGGGCATTTCGGTGCGCTCCATCTCGGGCTGTATCAGGATGGACGGCTCGTCTATGTGTCGAAGGTCGGCACGGGATTCGACGAGAAAACTCTTAAGACGATATGGGGGATGCTCCAGCCTCTTCGTCGATCTACAACGCCCTTTGAGGTCGGCGCGCCTTCGGGCCGGGGAAATCACTGGCTAGAGCCGAAACTGGTCTGTGAGGTGCGCTTTACCGATTGGACTCAAGACCGAGGGATCCGCCACCCGACCTTTTTGGGACTGAGAAATGACAAACGGCCCGAAGACTGTTACGGGGAACGACCGCCTGAAGTGATCGCGCCCAGCCCACCTTTATCCCCGCCCGATTCTACTGCCGTCAAAATTACCAACCCGAAAAAAGTCTTCTGGCCGAATGAGGGCTACACCAAGGCGGACCTGATCGCCTATTACGAGGCCGCAGCACCTCTCATCCTTCCTTATCTGAAGGATCGACCTGTCGTTTTGACCCGCTATCCCGAAGGGATAAAAGGAAGGTCCTTCTTTCAAAAAGACGCTCCTGATTTTGTCCCCGATTGGGTTCGCACCGAGCGGATTTATTCCAAAGATGCCGATCGGGAGATTGACTATTTTGTTATCCATGATGCCAAGACGCTCCGCTATGTCATCAATCTCGGCACGATCCCGCTGCACCTTTGGAGCTCCCGCCTAGATTCCTTGGATCGTCCCGACTGGCTCGTTCTCGACCTCGACCCCAAAGGCGCCCCTTTCGCGCATGTCGTTAAAGTTGCGGCAGCGCTCCACCGCATCCTGCGGGAGCTTCGACTTCCAGGTTATCTCAAAACCTCAGGCGCCACGGGCCTACATATCTTGGTCCCTCTGGGGGCCGAGTACACGCATGAAGAAGCGCGAACCTTCGCAGGGCTGTTAGCATCTTTGGCTGTGCAGGCGGAGCCGGAACTGGCCACGATCGCGAGGCCGATCAAAGCCCGGGATGGAAAAGTGTATATCGATTACGTTCAGAACGGTCATGGCAGGACCATCGTCGCTCCATTCTCCGTTCGCCCCTTGCCAGGAACGCCGGTCTCGTGTCCCCTCCGTTGGGAAGAGCTCACTCCGCGCCTTTCTCCCGGGAAATTCACGATCCGCTCAGTGCGGGCTCGCTTTGAGAAGCTTGCCGACCCGATGCGATCGGTGCTGGACGGTTCCATCGATATGGGCGCCGCACTTCCACGGATAGAGAAAAAGCTTGACGTCAAGCCTTCCGCCACGCGGGATTAGTTTTCGAGGATCTCTCGAAACCGCCGGGCCAGCGCCGGGCCCATCCCGGATTCCTCGTGCTTGAAATAGACAAAGGCGTCCCGCCATGAATCCGCGCTTCCTCTCACGATCTCGCACCATTTCGTCAAGTCTTCTTCGGAATATCCTTCGTCGCGCAAGCGAAAGTAGCCGAAGTCTGCCGTCGCGAGGATCGGCGTAGTCCCTTTCTCTGTGTCGGCAATGCAAAGCGCTGAATTTTTCGAGCGCAGCAGTTCGTAGACGTCGTCGGAGAACCAGCTCGGGTGCCGAAATTCAAAAGCGGCCTTGAGCTCCTCCGGAAACAAACCAAGGAGATCTTTAAGTCTTTGCAGCTCTTTCTTGAAATAGGGCGGAAGCTGGAAAAGGAACGGCCCGAGCTTTGGACCAAGAGCTCGGGCGGTTTCACAGAAATAACTGAGCGGCTGCTCCACTGCTTTCAAGCGTGCGTCGTGAGTGATGCGCTTGGGCGCCTTGAGAACGAACACAAAACTCTCAGGGGTACCCGCAGCCCATCCATCGACCATCTTCTTGCTCGGCATGCGGTAGAAGGTCGCGTTGATCTCAACGGTAGAAAAGCGCTCCGCGTAGTAGGAAAGCATTTTTGGACCGGGGAGATCGACCGGATAAAAGCTTCCTTTCCATTCGGGATAAGTGTATCCGGAAGTTCCGACCCATACTTTCATAAGATGATGTCAGCATAGTGGACTGCTGCATCTGCTTCAATCATCTTAAACTCGGATTTAACCGTCCAAGCATTTGAACGGCTTCTGGGCAATAGAGTTGATATCCCGGGTTAGGAAAAGTCGTATTGAGCTGCCGCGGAAATTGCAGTCGAAGATGCGGTGTGTTAAAGGACGACTATCGCGTTTTCTTCAAAACCTATCCAGCATGAGGTAAACCATGGAACCACTGCCAAGAGGCGCTAATTTTCAACGTGCCAAGTTGCTATGGGAGATCGGCCTGCACATCGCCGGGAATCCCGATACGCCTTATTACGGTGCACGCGATATGTGCATCGCGGTCGGCAGCGGATCGGCCGAGAATTTCCGCCCGTGGCTCAGGATGTCCACCGGCTCGCCGATCATCGCGCACGCCGTGGTCCGGGGCGAATTGGAAATGGCGATGGTCAACCCGTCAGGTTTTCTCACTCAAGCCTATCGTGGCACGGGGTTGTTCTCTCAGCCACTGCCCGTTCGTATTCTCGCCACCTATCCGTCCTGGGACCGCTTCGTCTGTATGATTCACCCGCGCACCGGCTTAAGATCTCTCGCCGAAATCAAGGAGAAAAAGTATCCGCTTCGACTCTCGATCCGCGAAGACCCCACTCATTCGACCCGAGTGTTGCTCGAACAGCTTTGGGCGATTTACGGTTTCACGCTCGCGGATGTTGAATCGTGGGGAGGAAGCTTGCAGCTTAACGGCGGCCCCGGAGATAAGCGGCGCATGAACGCTCTGCATGCGGGAACCATCGACGCCATCTTCGACGAAGGCCTGGTGCTCTGGTTTGAGGAGGCCCTAGCGGCCGGCATGGAGCCGATCTCGCTCGAGGAATCCACATTCAAAAAACTAGAGGCGCTTGGATGGCGCAGGGTCGTCATCCCGGCGGGCCGCTATCCTCATCTCAAGTCGGATCATTCCTGCCTGGACTACAGCGGCTGGCCGCTTTACACCCGCGCCTCCCTGCCTGACGAGGATGCGTACAAGGTCGTCGACGCGATCAACGCGCGCAAAGACGAGATCTTTTGGGAGAGCTCTTACACGGGAGTGGGTCAGCTCGGCCAGGATACCGAAGCGACGCCGCGAGATGTGCCGCTCCATCCCGGGGCAGCCAAGTGGTACAAGGAACACGGCTTCAAAGTTTGAAGCAGCCTGCTTCAGCTCTGGTTGTGATGTTCTATTCAATTCGGAGCGACTTCATAAGTTTCAGGAGGTACTTAGCTTCAAGCCCCAGCACCTTGGCTGCGGCGGAGCGATTTCCTTGAGTCGCGGCAAGCGCCTTCAAGATTAACTGTTTCCTAGCGACATTCATTCCATCGCGATACGAGAGACTATCAGAAGACGCCGGGGTTTCTCTGCTAACTATTCTGTTCGGTAAGTCCCCTAGCCCGAGGGTAGGGCTTGAGCCAAGTACTACGGCTCGTTCAATTACATTGGCCAGTTCACGCACATTGCCTGGCCAGTTGTAAGCCACCAGTCTTTCCATCGCTTCCCTCGTTATCTCGTTAACTTTTTTCCTTGTCGCTGTAGAATACTTCCGTAAGAAGTATTGCGAAAGAATAGGTATGTCTTCCTTTCGCTCTCGCAAAGGCGGCAGGCTGACGGCGACAACGTTTAGGCGATGATAGAGGTCTTCACGAAACAGACCTTTCTCGAGAGCGGCTTCTAGGTTTCGGTTTGTGGCGGCGATGATCCTGACATCAACGGAAATAGGATGAATTCCTCCCACGCGCTCGAACTCCCTCTCCTGGAGAAACCTCAAGAGCTTGGCCTGGAGTTCCTGAGAGATATCGCCGATCTCATCGAAAAAAACCGTCCCGCCATGGGCGAGCTCAAGCTTCCCCCTTTTACGCTGATGGGCCCCGGTAAAAGCTCCTTGTTCGTGCCCGAAGAGTTCGCTTTCCAGGAGTTCCTTCGATAGGCCGACACAATTGATGGTAAGAAAAGGCTTATCCTTTCTTTCACTCCAGTTGTGAATGCTGCGCGCGAAGATCTCTTTACCGGTTCCGCTTTCGCCCAGAAGCATCACAGTTGCGTTGCTGGCAGCTACCTTCTTCGCCAAATTCGCAGCGTGACTCATCTTCAGGCTCTCACCCACAATAAGGCGATGGCGCTGACCGACTTCCTCAGAGAGAACTTCAACCTCTCTCTTGAGGTTTTGCCGCTCCAACGCTTTCTGTACCACCAACGCGATATGATCAGGCTCAAAGGGCCGAGTGATGAAATCGTAAGCCCCTTCTCTCATCGCCTCGACTGCCCGCTCGACCGTGCCGTACGCAGTTATCATAACAACAGGAGTATCATCCTCCCTCTTGCGAAGTTCCTTTAGAACTTCCAGACCGCTCAGGTCTGGCATCATGTAATCGAGAATGAGGAGATCCGGGCGGGAAGATTCAACTTTCTTAAGGGCCTCCGAACCGCCATTCGCCGTCTCTACGGCGTAGCCTTTGTAGGTCAACTCTTGCTCTAAGATTTTCCTGTTGGACAATTCGTCGTCAACGACCAAAATCTTGTCGCTCATGCTCGGTGTTCCCTCTATTCACTCTATGATCCAACGGAAGCATGACTGTGAAGGTCGAACCCTTGCCCACCTCGCTATTAACAGCGATTTCCCCGCCCAAAAGATTCACGAATTTTTTGACAATGGCCAGTCCTAGACCGGTGCCCCGATATTTCTTGGTGTTCGACCAATCCCCCCGGTGAAACTCCTCGAAGACCAGGTTCAGATCCTCTTTCTCAATTCCAATTCCCGTGTCCGACACTACCAGCTTCAATGATCCGTTTTGCTGGGAGGCCATAATCTTAATCTCCCCTCGCTCTGTAAACTTTACTGCATTGTCCATGAGGTTAAGAATGATCTGTCCTAACTTTTCTCGATCCGTGTTCAAGACCGGAATGTCTGGAGCGATTTCTCGGACGAGTCGAACACTGCCATCGTTCAAAATCGGCTCGATGGTTGATATAGCCCCATGGATGACCTCATCCACCTCGACCGGTTCCACCCGAACTTCCATCTTGCCAGCCTCGATCTTGGCAAAATCCAGTAGGCCGTCAACTAGATGGAGAAGGCGCTCGGCGTTAGCGAGGAGGTCTTGGAGGTTCTCTCTCTGCAACGGCGAGATCTGACCCTCGGTTGCACGCAGAACCAAACGTCCATAACCAATGATCGCGCTCACAGGGGTCCGGAGTTCATGGTTCACGTTGGCGAGGAACTGTGATTTCTGTTGGCTCGCCTCCTCCAGTTTTGTGTTGGCGATGGTTAGCGCCTGTGTCCGCTCAGCCACCTTCTGCTCGAGTTCCGTGTATGCCTGCTTAAGATGCGCTGCCATCTCGTTAAACTCGTCCGCGAGAATCTCGATCTCGTCTCCCGTCTTAAGATCGAGGCGCGCCGTCAGGTCGCCCTTCCGGATGCGTTCCACTCCTCGCCTGAGCGTTTCGAGCGGGCGAACCACCCGGCGGCTGACGAAAAGAGTGGCCAATAAAGCCACCCCGAGCCCGATCAGAAGCACGCCGGACGTGCGCAGCACGGAAGCATACAACGGGGTGTAGACTTCCTCGATGGGCTGCTCAGCGAAAACCGCCCAGCCCAAACTGGGAATAAGAGCGTACGAAGTGAAGACCTTTTCCCCCTGCATGTTGCGGGTCACAAGCGCGCTTGGATTGCCTACGCCCCAGGCGGGTCGGAAAGCTGCCTTTATTTGGTCCAGCTGAGCCAGGTCTCGTTTCTGCAGGACCAGGCTGAGATCCGGATGCGCGATCAGATGCCCGGACCCCGTGACAAGATAGGCGTGACCGGCTTTGCCGACACGGATACTCGACATCACCTGGCCCACATACTTGAGGTCTATGTCAGCTTGTAGAATCCCTATAACTTCACCCGCAAAACGCTCGATCGGAACCGCGATGGTCATGAAAGGTCCGGTACCCCCCGCGAAATAAACCGGACCGAAATAGG
This sequence comes from Binatia bacterium, assembly GCA_036004365.1. Lineage (GTDB taxonomy): Bacteria > Desulfobacterota > Binatia > UBA9968 > UBA9968 > DP-36. The sequence continues at coordinate 16,583 of DASYRN010000116.1, read as the reverse complement.
ATTCACCCTGCTTGGCCTTTTCCAGTGCTGCCGGCGCAGGAGAATCCTCTTTGCCGCGATTAACAACACGCCGCAACCGCTGAGCCTCCGCACGTTTGACGCCATTTACATCAAAAGCAGTCACCTCGGTGATTGAAGGAGTATTGACGAGAAGCCTTCTCAACTCCCATTTGTAATCCGGAGAGAGGCCATCGCGAACGAGCTCGCGGGTTTTCGCCGCCACTCTCATCATACGTTCAGTCTCTTGAACAAACTGTTCGATTTTGGATGCGGACGCAGACGCGATCTCCTTCTGGAGTAGACCGACTTGCTCCCAACTCTCTTGATAACGGAAGTAGACTTCCAGCATTCCGCTGGTGATCAGTCCGGCGCTTATCAAGATAATTGAGGCCAGGAAGTAATGGCGGACGAGGCGTCCATGTTTGCGGCCTCGAAAAAACTCCAAGGAATTTCGCATTCTATTGTTTGTCACCAATATCGATCCAAGGAATCATTTGATTACTTCATTCGCTTCCAACAGTATCTCTGGAGGAATCGTGCGACCAATCTTTTTGGCGGTTTGGAGATTGATTACGAACTCGAACTGTGGCGGCTCCACCGGCAAGACCGCCGGATTGGCCCCTTTGAGGATCTTGTCTACATAAACGGCGGCGCGCCGCCACAATGCCCTATAGTTCACGCCGTAAGACATAAGTCCCCCTGCTTTTACAAATTCTTCCGATTCATACATTGCCGGTAGCCGCTTCTTAAGAGCGAATTCCGTAATTTGCTGAGCGTGACGTATGCTTAAGACTTCGCGCATGGTGATAAGCGCATCAGAACTCATCAACGTTATCTTGGAGAAGGCCCGTGCAAACTCCGCGGGACTCTGAACATCCACAGTTTCAAGGTCCACCCCTAACTCTTTTGCCGCCAGCGCGTAATTATCTACGGATACTTTCCTCCTTCGCGGATTTAGAAGAGCCACACGTGCGATCCCGGGAAAAGTTTCTTTGAGTAGTTCCAACCGTTTGCCATCCAACCCCCTGGCGTCGCTGGATAAACCGGTGACGTTGCCACCCGGCAGAGAAAGGCTTTCGACGAAACCCCGGCTGACTGGATCACCGCCGCCAACCATAACAATGGGAATCGTTTTGGTTGCTTTTATCGCGGGGCCGGATGCCGTCGGTGATGATGCGACGATGACGGAAACCTTGAGACGCACTAGGTCGGCGGCAAGTTCAGGCAGAAGTTCGATGTTTCCTTTCGGAAACCGATACTCCACGATAATGTTTTTTCCCTCGATGTAGCCAAGCTGCCGCAACTCTTGCAGGAACTCTGCAACAAAAGCCGGCCCAGATCCCAAAATGCCTATCCGGGGTACTTGCGTTGGCCGCTGTGCTCTGGCCGACTGTTCAGCTAAAGCCAGGAACGAGACGATCAGAAGAAGCGCAATGAGGGTTCTCATAGCCTCTCCCCTCGGACCCCTATAACACGGAATGGTCTTCTGGGACAGTTGCTCGTAGATCGGAGTCGCCATGCCGCAGCTCGCGCAACTGCTGTGATGCTTAGAAAAGCCACCTCCGTTTTGTTCGCGCCTCTCGGATGAAGGCGCACTCGGTCAAATAGTAATAGTAACAAAGGGCATGCCAACCCTGAAGTATCGACACTTGCTTGATAACCTGTGCAGTTAGCGGGAAAATTTCTTCAGACCGTCTTCGTTCAGACCTGTGACAGCAAAAACATGGTGGCTTTTAACACACCCATGGTGGCAAAAAAGCCACCGCTCTTTGCCGTCCAGAAAGCCTCTTCCTTATCAGCTCTCTCATCAACTCAATGACTTAACCCGTTTCCGTCGCACTGGCATTGCGGTTGCAGATTAAATCGGCTCGGGGTCGTTACCTACCAGTCACACTTGAGGAGAAAGAGAGTCACGAAAAATTTTGGAGGAGGGAGACGACAGCCACGCAACTTAGATAGGCTTGCGCCGCAATTTCCAAGGAAAGGAGGAACTAATATGCGTACTAAGATTTTATCTTCTCTGTTTGTTGCTATTCTCCTTATTTTTGCCTTCGAGGTTTCTGCTCAGGAGCAGGCTCCAGCGCCAACCTTCAAGGACGGAGATTTCTGGCAGTTTAGAATAGTTTCAGAGCAGAAGACGGGTCGTACGGACACGTCTGCGTTGCAAGGAGATTACGAGGTCTTTTATTCGGGCGGCCAACTTAAACTCTTCAAGCTAGCAGAGGGCGAGAAGTCCGAGATCCAGCAAGTCTTAGACGAAAGAGCGGTCGATCTCAATTTTCGCACCGATGAACTCCTAGGTATGCTCGACCCTAGGCAACCGGTATGGCAATATCTTCAGTTTCCTCTTTCCGTCGGCAAAGCATGGACGACTAACTATCGTGCCAGCGGAAGGGGAGAGAGAAAGCCTTATACAGTCACCCTTACCGCTGAGACCCGTGCAACTGAAATCGTGAAGATTTCTACATCGGGGGGTACCTTTCCGGCCTTCAAGATTGAGAGAAATGTCGTCGGATCCAGAGCGCCGGGTGATGCCAGACAAGCAATAACAAAGTTTGATATAGATTATACTTACTACTATAGCCCACAGACGCAATCTATTGTGAAATATGTGAGAAAGCGAGGTGAAGAAAGCACGAGCATCGAGTTAATCAAATTCGGATCAGCCCGTTAACTTGAGACTTTGGTTTTCTTCCGTCTAGGACTGGCACTCCAAAGTCTGGAGGCCAATACCAAAAGCGGTCTTTTCCTTTTTGCATCCGCGGGCACACATCTTGCCAGATTGGCATAGGCGAGATTCCCGGAAGATCCACAATCCAAGACCTAAAGTCAAATAGGAGGGTGCAGTTATGAGAAATAGAAAAGCAATAGTTCTTGCTGCATTCTTGGCAATAACTCTTTTGATCCCGACAGCAGCTCGGGCTGCAGAAGGCAGACCGTTTCAAGATTTGCAGGATCAAGTGAATGATCTCAGGAACAGCCTTATAAGTCTTCAAGAAAGAGTCGCCGTTTTAGAAAGGGTTGACCCACAAACGTTTGCCCTCACTTGTAGCTCTACGGAGACCATCACAGACTCCGTTAAGTTTCTCAAGCCGGGGGATACCCTTTTGGTGAGTGGCACATGCAGTGAACAGGTTGTGATCCCTGAGGAAGTCCACAGAATCATTTTGGACGGTCAGGGATCAGCGACCATTAACGGCCCAGATTCAACCCGTGCCACTGTTGAGGTAAGAGGGAACGGAATTACTATAAAGAACTTTGCGGCCATTACCGGAGGGGAAAATGGAATATTCGTAACAAGGGGCAGTACGGCTACAATAGATGGCAATACCATCCGGAGTACGGGTTCTAACGGCATCCTTGTAAGTCAAAGTAGTTCCGCTCGCATCATCAACAACACGATACAGAACAATCCACAAAGCGGGATTTTGGTCACTGAAAGTTCCTCTGCCCGGATTGGTATTCTCAGTACCGAAGATGCGGTTGCCAGCCCTAATATCATTCAGAGTAATTGGGATGTTGGGATCATCGTAAGCCGTTCCTCTAACGCCCGGATCGTGGGGAACACGATCAGCAACAATGGGGCCGCTGGTGTCGAAGTCAACCGGGCTTCTCAAGCCGATATAACTTCTAACACCATACAGAACAACGCAGAGATTGGAATTTTAGTCAATGAAAACTCGTCTGCCCGTATAGGCATTCTCAGTGGCGAAGATACGGTAGCTAGTCCTAATACCATTCAGAATAACGGTGAAGGTGGGATCAACGTGACCCGTTCTTCTCAAGCCCGCATAGTCGGGAACACGATCAGCAACAACACGGACAACGGGGTTCTGGTCAACCGCGGTTCTCATGCCGATATAGCTTCTAACATCATCAACGCAAACACAGGGGACGGGATCTTTGTGACTCGAAATTCCGGGGCAAACTTGGGAGAAGATGCAGGAACTGGAATTTTTGATTCTCCCAATACGACCGCGGTGAATAATGGAGGCTTCGGGATCAGATGCCGCACCAACTCGTCTGTTGATGGTCGGACGGGAAGTCTTACCGGCGGCTTGGGTGCAACCAGCATCCGGACTGGGGACGTCACCGTTGACGGGGACTGTGTCAATAGCGTGATCGTGGGGTTTTAGTGCCGGAATCGACATAGGTAAGCGGTTGCCCGCTATCCCTATAAAACCCGGTACAGTTCCAACCTTGGGGTGAAAAAGGGGATAAGTCCAATTATTGACACGCTTGCGTCACAACCCGTTGGAGCCGACAATCGCCAAGCTCGCGCAGCTCAACTGGAGCGTTTAGGCTGTACCACACCGAATTGGAAGGAAGCCGCCATGACGGTTAGCAAGGTGAACGCTGAGAATTTGCTTGCATCGCTTCTATGGCTGATGATGGTTGGCTGCGCTCCCACCTTGCCGGAACTTAAAGCTCTTCTGGGTCCCGGACAGGAGCTCCTAACCCTTCCTATACGTTCAGCAGTAACCGTGAGGGTTCTTCTGATAACTCCCAATGCTGTTCCAAAGGGGCTATTCCTATTTTTCCCGGGAGGCGAAGGCTATCTTGTGACTACAGAAGGCCAGCCTAAAGCGCTTTACACCCGTGTGTTCCCTGAGCAAGGCTTTGTAACCGCTCTCGTGGATGTGCCGTCAGACCAGCCCTATGGGGTGACGGGCACCGATCCATTCAGAGTAAGCAAAGAGCATCTAGAGGATGTGAAGAAAATCATTGACTTCGTAAGCCAAAAGTGGCCCAAGCCCATTTATCTGATCGGCCATAGTGCTGGAACTACATCGGTTGCTTATCTCGCGACGGCTTTAAAAGACCATCGTATCGGTAGTATTGTTCTTACAGGTGCACTGGGAGATTTAGGTCCCAGGCGAGTATCATTGGCAACCTTGCCTTTACAAAACATCACCTATCCCGTGCTTTTTGTTCATCACAAGGAGGATCCGTGTACAAGCCTTGAAGCCGCCCTTCAGCAACGCCAACGCCTGGTCAGCAGTCCTAGAGTTGGTTTTATTGAAGTGTTAGGTGGAGACCAGTCCAGAGCGATTCCCTGCTCGCCACGGGATCCCAGTCGGGGGATGAGTTACGCCCACGGATTCTCTGGCAAGGAACGCCAAGTAGCCACAGCCATTATCGATTGGGTAATGGGGAAGTGGGTGCCGGATCGCATTGGCCCGTAGGTAGATGGTTAGGAAATCTTTGATGAATCAGAACCCAAAGATTGGCAAAGGGCATGCCAATCGTGAAGTATGGACGCTGGCCTGAGAACGTGTGGGGTTAGCGGGCGAATTTCTTCAGAGCCTCTTGCTTCGGACATTCGCAGCGGAAAAGATGGTGGCTTTTAAGACACCTAGGGTGGCGAAAAAACCACTTTTACTAACAGTCCAGCGAGCCGTCTTCTTTTTCAGCTCTTTCATCAACTCAACGAGTTAGCCCGTCTCCTCTCCGCTGGCATTACGATTGCTGAATACTCGGTAACCGCTTCGATATCGACCAATCACGATCGAGAAGAGAGCGTCAAACGAAGGGAGGGAACTATGAGTTCGGCAACACGAATGGGTTTAATCGCATCGTTGCTCTTAGGGTTGTCGGTTGCGGCGCATGCAGACGTCATTACCGATTGGAACGACAGGGTAGTGGCGGCGGGAGTGCAGGCGCGCCAGGCGCCTTTTGTACATACCCGAAGTGTAGCGATAGTGCACGTGGCGATGTTCGATGCCGTCAACTCGATTGATCGGCGCTACACGCCTTATCGGGTACAAGTGTCTACCGCTGCCGGGACATCGCGTGAGGCGGCTGCGGCCGCTGCTGCACACTTCGCCCTGGTCCGCCTCTATCCGGAGCAAGCGAAGGATTTCGACAGCTTTTATCAAACGTCACTAGCGGCGCTCCCGGATGGGGAGCCGAAGTCGAAAGGCATCCAGCTTGGCGAACAGGTGGCGGCGGAGATTCTTGCTCTGCGAGCGAAAGACGGCGCCGACGCACCGAATACCTACCGGCCATACACTGCGGCGGGTATCTATGTACCCACCGCCCTCCCTGTTGGCTCCAGTTGGGGCCAGGTGACGCCTTTCGCCCTGAAAGAGGGTTCGCAGTTCCGTCCCGCGGCTCCAGTTTCTCTTCAAAGCGCGCAATGGGCGAAGGACTGTGATGAGGTGAAGAAGATGGGTGCCAAGACCGGTTCCGGACGCACAGCGGAACAGACTGACATCGCACGTTTATGGGAGCTCACGGGACCAGGACTCCATAATCCAGTTCCTCGGCAGCTTGCGGCAACTAAAAACCTCGATTTGCTCGACAATGCACGGCTGTTCGCGCTCCATGCCATGGCAATGGCTGATTCCTACATCGCGGTGTTCGACGCTAAGTACACTTACAATTTCTGGCGGCCGGTGACAGCAATCCGCAATGGTGACATGGATGGCAATGACTCCACCGAACGCGATCCGACGTGGGAGCCTCTGATACCTACGCCGATGCATCCCGAATATCCTTGCGCTCATTGCATCAATGCCGCCGCCGGAGCCGCGGTGCTTGAAGCCTTTTTCGGCGATGCGGTTCCTGCCTTCAGTCTGACGAGCCCCACTACACCGGGAGTCACCCGTAGGTTCAGCCGCCTTTCGCACTACGTCACCGAGTCAATAGATTCTCGCGTGTACGATGGCGTGCATTACCGCACGTCTGGTGAAGTCGGTGCAGCGATGGGACACAAGATCGGGGAATACGCAGTGCAAAACTACCTCAAGCCTGTCCGCAGTCTGACAGCCCGATAGCCTGCGGGCAGTCCAGTCAGAGGAAAGATGTCGGGGGCACGCCTAGCGTAACAAGGCTTGCCCCGTCGTTTTAGAAGAACCAGCCATGAGGACCGGCAAGGAGCGCGTTAAGAATTTCTTCGCCTCGGTTCTGTGGCTGATGCTGACTGGCTGCGCTGCCGCCTTGCCGGAATTTAAAGGTCCACTATTTCCAGGCGAGGAGCTGGTAACTCTGTCCACACGTCCTGGCGTTACCGTAAGGGTTCTACTGATAACTCCCAGCACTGCTGCGAAGGGTGTATTCCTATTTTTTCCATGGAGGCGAAGGCTATCTAGTAAGCATAGAAGGCCAGAGTAAAAGTTTTTACGCCCGTCTGTTTCGTGAACAAGGCTTTATACCGCTCTGGTGGATGTGCCGTCAGACCGGCCCTATGGCACGGCAGGCACCGATCCATTCAAAGTCAGCAAAGAGCACCTGGAGGATGTGAAGAAAGTCATCGACTTCGTAAGCCAGAAGTGGTCCGAGCCCATTTTTCTGATCGGGCATAGCGCTGGAACTACATCGGTTGCCTATCTTGCCACGGTTTTGAAAGACAATCGCATCGGCGGCGTGGTTCTTACAAGTGCACTCGGAAATTCAGCTCCCGGGCGGGTATCATTGGCAACCTTGCCGCTACAGGGTGTCACTTATCCCGTGCTCTTGTGCATCACAAGGAGGATGAGTGTGCAAGCTTTGCCGCCGCCCGTCAACAACACCAACGCCTCGTCAACAGTCCTAGAGTTCATTTCATTGAGGTCCTAGGGGGAGACCGGTCCAGAGCGATTCGCTGCTCGCCACGCGATCCGAGCCAGGGGATGAGTTATGTCCACGGATTCTCCGGCAAGGAACGCGAAGTAGTGGCTGCGATTACTGATTGGGTTGCGGGCAAGCCGGTTCCGGATCGAATTGGGCCGTAGGGAGCGAAAAACTTTTGTGAGACGGCAAATTCTATTGCGAGATTTCTTCGTCCAGCCATTCGGCAGAAAATAGACGGTGGCTTTTAGCACACCGCTGGTGGCGAAAAAGCCACCGATGTTAACCGTCCAGCGAGCGTCTTCTTGATCGGCTCTCTCGTCAACTCAATAACTTAGCCCGTCTCTTCTCGCTGGCATTGCCTTTGCTGAGACTGGGATTCGTCACACAAATCTATTTTATAGAAGGGTTGGGAAATGCAATCACAGAACGCTTTCTTGGCCCCAATTAATCGAAAGAGAGGAGGAATGAGTTATGAATAAGACGTTATCTTTCTTGAGCAGCGTGGGTATTCTTCTCCTCGTCGCTTTTAATCTCTATCCTCAGGAGCAGGTACCTGCGCCGGTTTATAAAGACGGCGAGTTTTGGCACTTCAGAGCCGCCGAGAAAGATTTCCTTATTCAAACTACGAGGGCCATAGGCGGGGATTACGAAGTCTTTTATTCGGGCGGTAAAGTTGAAGTGAAGGCCCTAAAAGAGGAAGAGGCTAAAACTCGAGAGGACATCGGCCATTTGAGGCGAATGCTAAACCTTCCCGATGACAAATGGCAATTACTTCAATTCCCCCTTGCTGTTGGTAAGAAGTGGAGTACTAGCTTTCAGGTAACTAGCAGGCTGAGAGGAGCGTTAGTCAACAGGAACGCTGAAACCAGCGTGACGGGAATGGAGCAAATTACCACGCCTGCGGGTACCTTCAGGGCTTTCAAAATAGAGAGACGCGACTACACGGCTGGACGGACTGCAGGTCCTCGCGGGGGGACAGCGGGTGGTGAGATTTTTTCACTCACATATTATTACAGCCCTGATACTAGAGCTATTGTAAAATACTATGATGAAAGACAGGAGCCCGATCGTATTGGTACTACTATAGGCAAAAGAGAGATCGAGTTAATCAAGTTCGGGTCAAAGCTTCCCAACTAGTTGGTGACTTCTGGCTCCTGAACCGCTTCGTAAGCTAGCGGTATCGACCTAGGCTGCCGCTTCCCTTTGGAATTTTAGCGAGAGGCTTTAACAATTTTCTATGTGGCCGGCCTGGCAGTTCGGTTTTGAAAAAGCAGTACTGCGAGCATGGCCTTAAGGTTTAACGGAATCTTCCATTTTCCCAACGTGTTTCCGGAGTGACTCGAGCTTCGGCGGGATCGGGCGCAGCTCTTCATCCGGGACTCGAATGGCAGAGGGCTGCTTGAGACCATGGCCCGTAATATTGCAGACAACGAGATCATCTTTTCCGATCACTCCTTGCTTGCTCAGCTTCCATGCAGCCGCGACTGAGACCGCTCCCGCGGGCTCAGCAAAGATTCCGGCAAACCGGGCGAGCAAGGATTGGGCTGCTAAAATTTCTTCATCGTCGAGCGCCACCGCGGCTCCTTTGGAATCCCGAAGCGCTTCCAAAGCTCGCCAGCCGACGGAGATCGGATTTCCAACTTGGATACTTTCGGCGATCGTGTTGCGCGCTACGACCGGCTCGACTTCGGTCAGCCCCTTCTCAAAAGAGCGCACCAGAGGCGCGGCGGCGGCGCTCTGAGCCGCGACCAATCGCGGCAGCCTTTTGATCCAGCCGAGTTGCAGAAGCTCGTTGTATCCCTTCCACATTGCATAAAGACCGGTCCCGCCAGCCGTCGGATGGATCACCCAGTCAGGAATATCGCCTTCCAACTGATCGAGCATTTCGTAGGCATAAGATTTCTTTCCCTCGTCCCGATATGGATTACTCGATAGACAATCGTACCAGCCGAATTCCTTGAGGGCGTCCTTGTAAAGCCGGGCGACCTCATCGTCAAAATTTCCGCGAACTACCACCACGGTCGCGCCGTAGGCAACGGCTTGCAGCACTTTTGAAGACGAGGTCCCCTCCGGAACCATGACGACGCTCTTTAGGCCGGCTGCGGCTGCATAGGCCGCGACCGAGGCGGCGGCGTTTCCGGTGGAAATGACCGCCGCAGTCGAGAAGCCGAGCTCTTTCGCCCTCGACAGACCAACGCTGTTGCTTCGGTCTTTCAGGGAGCCCGTTGGCAGGAGCGTATCATTTTTAAGATGGAGACGAGGAAGTCCCAGCTTCTCTGAGAGTCTGAAAGACTGGGAAAGCGGCGTGTAGCCTTCTCCTAAAGAGACGATCGCCGCGCGATTCTCAACCGGAAAAAACTCAAACCAACGCCAGATTGTGTGATCTTTTCTCGTGCGGATCTCCAAAAGGCTGGAGTTCGACAGATCTCCCATCTCAAGGACAACTTCCAGAACAGCATGGCAGGAAGAGCAACGAAAGATCGTCCAGGAGGAGGATTCCCACCCGCATTTGGCGCAGCGGAGCGCCTTGACGACGCCCACCGATCCCTACCAATTCGCCTTGCCCATCGCCCAGCGATCCAGGCTGGCCAGATATTCGCGGAAGAGCACCATCCGCATCGCCACGGCGCGGCGCACCCGATCCTGCCGCTCGGCCGTGGTCGCGTAGCGCTTGAGAAATTGTTGCGGAATGCTGCCGTGACCCTCTTCGTCCTCGGTGATCCGCCGGTAGGGCTGTTTGATCCACTCCGGTACGGAAGGCGATTTTAAGCACATCTGAATCAGATAGTTCGCTACGGTCTCTCCTGCGAGCGAAAGACCAGCGATCCGCTCGCAAGTATCCAGGAGCCCCTCCATGGCATTGAACATCGCAATCTGAGCCGGCAACGGTTTGTAGTCGGAGGGATCATGGCCGAGATCCTGGATCCTTTTGGTAAGTAACTGTGCATGGACCATCTCCTCGTGCGCGGACTCTGCCATGATGGCCTTCACATCGAGCTCGGGAGTTGTCTTAAGCCAAGTCCCGAAAAGATCCGCTGCTCTATGCTCGTTGAAGAGCCGGCTCTTCATAACGCGGATCCGCTCCTCATCGTTCTTGAGCGGTATATAGCTGTATGCCGGCGGTTGCGCGTCGAGGGTGCGACAAAACTCCTGGATGGGCCCCAGCAATTCTTGGACGAATTCTTCGCTGTTCATAGCCCCTCCCTTTGACGTCATTGAAAAAGGCCCACCCGTTTCGTCAGGCGGTGTGAAAGTAACCAACCACCCTTCGACCCTTGCCTGTCCTGAGCAAACCAGCCACATCCTTCGACAAAGCATGTCCTGAGCGTGGCCGAAGGGCTCAGGACAAACGGCTGGTTTGTCGAAGGGCTCAGAGCCTGCCCTGAGTCTATCGAAGGGGTGGTCGGTTAAGCATCGGAATTAACATCATAGACCGTTCGTGCTGCCTAGTCGAAGCACAAGTAAAACCGTTTATTTGGACTTTCTCCGTTCCAACTCGCGCAAAGATTTGTCCAAATCCTCTTCGAGATCACCCACGTCAAAGCCGACGGCGCGTGCGCCGTCAAGGATGGCGATGCAGACCATCATGAGATCGAGACATTCTTTGGGAGGTGGCTCGTCCTCGTGCGCGTAGAGATAGTGGTCAACGCGCTGTTTGAGAGTTTGAAAATCCTTAAGACAAGCGACCGGAGGAAGGTCGTGGAGAGGTCCGGTATTTATCGTTGCCGGCTCGAAGGCAACGCCCCCCGGATCGACCAAGGCGATTTGTCGACCGTCTTCGAGCAATAGAACCAGATAGGTCTCCCGGGTCTCCGGATGGACCTTATCTTCGAATCTTTTCACGTCGCGCCACGGAAGCTCAATCTTCTTGCCCGAGAATACATCCAAGAGCGTAGAACTCTCCTCCTCATAGAGGACAACGTGACGGTGTTTTTCTACCCACCCTTTGACGTTTAGCTTCGCCTGGTCAATTAATCCAGCCATATTTTAGGACTGAGCGATGAGTGCTGAGGACTGAGTGAGCGATCAGTTGGTCTAGGGCTTCTGCCTCGCAACAGAGGCCCGAAGACCTCCGATAATCCTCGCCACTTCCTCTGCTTGAATCATAAGTACCTGGAATCTCGTCTCCTCCAGATAACCCGCATCCAGGGCGACGTAAAGTTGCGAACGAAGTTCAGCAAATCTCTCAATCTTCCCCACTCAGTCCTCAGTCCTCGTTACTCAGCACTTTTTTGGAGCGTTTCCCACAATACTTCCGCCGGATGCTTGGCTTTCCGTCCGGCGAGATGTTCGATCTGCTGCCGGCAGGAAATACCCGAGGCGACGATCTCGACATTACCATCCGCGGCACGAATAGCAGGAACCAGACGGCGATTGGCGACCGCAACGGAAAGATCATAGTGCTCCTTCTCGAAGCCGAAAGATCCAGCCATACCGCAGCAGCCCGAATCCACTTCAGTCACCTCAAATCCCGCCCAGCGAAGCACCGCCACGGTCGGGGCAGTTCCAACCAGCGCCTTCTGATGGCAGTGACCATGGAGAAGGGCCTTGGCTCCATTGACCTTGAAACCGACGGAGAGTCTGCCCCCTTGACGCTCGCCCAGAAGGAATTCCTCCAGCAAAAAACTTTTTTGCGCTACGAGTCGAGCACTCTCAGTTCGGACCAATTCAGGATATTCGTCTCTAAGCGTGAGAAGGCACGAGGGCTCCAGGCCAATGATCGGGACATTTCGTTCGGCGTAAGGAGACAGCCGCTCGATATTCCAGGCGGCGTACTCTTTAGCCTGTTGGAGCATTCCCTTCGATATGAGCGGCCTGCCGCAGCACCGTTTGTCGACCAGCGTTACGCGATAGCCCGTATGCTCCAGGAAGCGGGTCGCGGCGATTGCGACCGCCGGGCTGTTGAAAGTGTTGAACGTGTCGTGAAACAGGATGACTGTCCCCTTCTCTTCTTTTCCTTCAAAGCGATGGTTGCGAAACCAATCTTCGAAGCTCTCCCCGGCGAACGAAGGCAACGGGCGCCGGGAGTCGATTCCAGCCAGGCGTTCGAGAAGCCAGCGGTTGGGCCGGCTGTTCGCTATCCAGTTGGAGACCGGTGCCAGCCGCGAACCCCAGCGATTTAATCGCTCGATCCTGCCGAAGATCCGGTTGCGCAGCGGAAGCCCGTTCGCCTGATAATAATGAGAAAGAAATTCGTACTTGAGCTTCGCCATGTCCACGTTGGAAGGGCACTCCGCCTTGCATGCCTTGCATTCGAGGCAAAGGTCCATGACCTCATAGAGCCGTTTGCCGCTGAAATCTCCCTTAGGGACTTTTCCTGAGAGCACAGCGCGGAGCGCATTGGCGCGGCCGCGAGTGGAATGCTCTTCGTCCAAAGTAGCCATGTAAGAGGGGCACATGGTGCCGTCGAGCTTTTTTCGGCATTCGCCCATCCCGTTGCACATCTCCACTGCAGCGCCGAAGCCTCCTTGGCCGCTAAAATCCAAGAGAGTTTCAGGCTGCCAGGTCTTGTACGACGGTCCGATCCGCAGCGACTCGGTCATCGACGGTGCATCGACGATCTTTCCCGGATTCATCAGATTTTTTGGATCGAAGGTGCGCTTGATGTGCCGGAACGCGTCGTACAACACCGGCCCATAAAGCTTCTCGTTGAAATGGCTGCGGGCTAGTCCGTCTCCATGCTCTCCGGAAAGCGCTCCCTGAAACTCGATCACGAGATCGCTGATCTCGTCCGCGATGGCTGTCATCTTTTTGACTTCGCTCTCCGACTTGAGGTTGATCAGCGGACGGATGTGCATGCAGCCGACGGAGCAATGGCCATAGTAGCCGGCGACGGCGTCATGGCGAGAGAGAATCTCCCTAAAGCGTTTGATGAACTCTGGCAGCTTCGCGGGATCCACGGCGGTGTCTTCCACAAAGGCGATAGGTTTCTTATCTCCCTTGATGCCCAGCAACAAACCGAGACCCGCCTTGCGAACTCCCCAAATCGCGCGCACTTCCTCCGGCTCGAAAGCCTGCGTGGCCGCGTATCCGATGCGGCACGCTTGGCGCAGCCTTTCGAGCTGGTAGACTTGTTCTCTTACCTCTTCCTCGGTATCGCCGGCGTACTCGACCATGAGGAGAGAACTCGGATGTCCCTGAACGAATCCTAGCCGCTTCGACTGCACGATGTTGCCCCGGGCAAGATCGAGGACCATCTTGTCGGTCGATTCCACAGCGTACGGTCGAGTCTCCAATATCGTTTGACACGCTTCCAAAGCTTCGATGTCGTCGTGAAAGTGAATGACATCAAGGGCGGTCCACTTCGGCTTAGGCACAAGGCGCATTTTTGCCTCGACGACGCAGGCCAGGGTCCCCTCCGATCCCACGATCACGCGTGAAAGATTGAAAGGCTGCGGCTTGACGAATTCATCCAAGTTGTAACCGGACACGCGTCGCAAGATCTTAGGATAACGTGCGAGGATCTCTTCCCGATGCGTTTGCGCGAGGATTTGGACCTCGCGGCAAATTCTACCTTCAAAACTGTCTTCCTCCATCTTTCTGACCAGCTGTTCCACGGGAACATCCTTGAGCACAACCTCGGTCCCATTCGAGAGGTAGACGGTTAATTCAAGAACGTGATCGAGCGTTTTTCCATAGGTCAGTGAGTGGGCACCGGCGGAGTTGTTACCGATCATGCCGCCGATGGTGGCGCGGTTGGAAGTCGAAGTGTCGGGCCCGAAGAGAAGCCCGAATGGCCTGACATGGGCATTGAGCTCGTCCTGAACCACCCCCGGCTGCACGCGGCACCAAAGCTCTTCCGGCTCTACCTGGAGAACCCGGTTCATATACTTGGAGAAATCCAGGACGATCGCATGCCCTACGGTCTGTCCCGCGAGCGCGGTCCCTCCTCCCCTGGGCAAAACAGGAACGCTGAATTGGTTGGCGACTGCAATGACTGCCTGGACGTCTCCCTTGTGCCGTGGGATGACCACGCCGATGGGCTCGATCTGGTACATCGAGGCATCCGTGGAATAGAGCAAGCGCGAGTAGCGATCAAAGCGAACCTCGCCCTCGATCTCCTTCTTTAGCTCGGCGGCTATCTCGCGATAGAGTTGTTCCCGGGATTCCATCAGCCAGTTCCTATATCACGTTCTGGGCGAGCAATCAGCAGTCACCAATTCAGGACTGAGTAACGAGTGCTGAGGACTGAGTCAATGGCTCCTGATGTTACGCTGTCTCTGTACAGAGACCCTGAGGCCGCCAAGAATCCTACCAACCTCTTCTGCCTGGGCCAACATTTCCCCGAATTTGGCTTGGTCTAGATAACCGGCATCTAAGGCAACATAAAGATGAGAACGTAATTCAGCACAAGAAGCCTTTGCCGTTGAAAGAAACTGATGGAATTCTCCCCGCCCACCGCGTTCAAACCCCTCGGCAATATTGGACATGACGGACACCGCAGCTCTCTGAATTTGTCCCGAAAGACTGAAATCCCTAGTAAACGGCTCCTGCCTAGTGGTCCTGTAGATCACGTGTGCCAATTCCCGCGCCTTTTGCCACGCGATTAAATCTTCAAATCGTCTGATTTTCTCCATTCTCACTCCTTCGCGTATTTTTTCCGACTTTTTCCCCAGCCCTCAGTCCTCAGTCCTCAGAACTCAGCACTTTTCTTGCTTTCCTGAACACCGCATGAAACATCTCTCGAGTCAGCTTTCCGGTAAAGGTGTTCTGCTGGCTCGGATGATAAGAGCCGATTAAGGTAAGTCTCTTGTTAAGTTGAACCGAACCACCATGAGAAAACTGCGGCCGCGGCCTGGGAATCACCCCGCCGCTTTCCTGGTAAGCCTTAAGAAACGAATCAAAAGCCATCTTGCCCAACGCCACGACGACCCGAATGTTCCGCAATAGCTTCAGTTCCTGAACAAGATAGGGCCGGCATCGATCAAACTCTTCCGGCGTGGGCCTATTACCCGGAGGGGCGCAGCGCACCGCCGCGGCGATATAGGCGTCTTTGAGTCTCAATCTATCGTCACGATGGATCGACGTTGGCTGATTGCAAAAGCCGAAGGTGTAAAGAGTCTCGTAAAGCCAATCCCCGCTGCGGTCGCCAGTAAATATCCTTCCTGTCCGGTTTCCTCCGTGGGCGGCCGGCGCCAAACCGACAACAAAAAGACGCGCCTCTGGGTCGCCGAATCCCGGAAGCGGCTTTGCCCAATACGTTTGACCCTGGTAACGGCGCGGTGGATTCTTAGCCACCTGCTCGCGCCAGCGCACCAACCGAGGACACTTTCTACACTGAATGATGGTTTTATGAAGTTCTTGGATACCTCGCATCGGTTCTCTTGTTAGCATAAAGATCGAGAAAAGCCAGCTTGACAGTAAGCCATTCGAGGCCTCATGGAAGCTGCGGAGTAGCTGGAGCGATCCTCGCTATATTGGAAAATCCGGATGGACTAAAGCACAGCGGCGCATGCCCTCGGATCACGGAGCGCATCCTTGGCATCCAAAAGCCTCGCCAAGAGAGCTAACCTACGCCTTACCCGTCCGGCTTAGACCCCGGCGGGTTTGTCCAGACTCGACAAACAACTGTAACGAGGGCGTGAGCTGTCACCGCTTCGCAAGGTTGTCAATTTCTGTCCGTTTTCGTCCTTTTCTGAAAAGGGGAATCAACGGTTATCGCCGTTTATTTTCCTTTGAGAACAAGGGGTTCGAGTTCGAGTGTCTGCTGGCATGCACGTTGCACTTTTCCCCTTGCATGGAGACACCCATGGCCAGTACGCACAAGGATCTTAAGTTTTTGACTCTCGAACAGGCTGCCGATCTTCTTCAGGTATCAAAGCGAACCCTCCATAGATTGATCCAGACAAAGCGCATGCCCTGTCTAAAGATCGGCGGTCAGTGGCGAATTCGAGAAAGCGAATTCAAGAAATGGGTTGAAGAAAACGAGAAACTCGTCTCGACTTAAAATAAAGAAAACTGGATGTCATCTGCCGAGCTTGGCATAGTGACAGCTTTGATTCGACAACTATGAGCCCGACTGGATCGCC
>DASYRN010000115.1:0-4777 GCA_036004365.1 Binatia bacterium | reverse complement strand
TCACAGTGATCACTGCGTGATGAAGACACTTACAGGTCAAGTTTCAAGTTGAGATAGCACATGACAAAAGAGCGGCTATAGCTCGCATAGAGCCGGCCTGGTTCTCGTTAATCCGTAGAACGATTTCAGAACGATTTCTTTAGTGAGGGCGGTAAGCTGTTTCCGAGGGGACGATATCAGTGGAGCGGAAATCGACGAGCGAGGGGACGATTATATCGTGACACTTCTTTTGGCATTTCTCATTGGATTCTTCGCGGGGCTGCGCTCGCTGACAGCGCCGGCGGCGACGGCATGGGCCGTGTACCTGGGCTGGCTGAGACTCGATCGCCCGCTCGCTCTCATTGGCTCGGTTCCCTCCGTCGTGATTTTCACCGTGCTCGCAGTCGTGGAGCTCGTGGCTGACAAGCTGCCGAAAACGCCGAGCCGCACGTCGCCGCCGGGCCTGATTGCGCGTATTGTGATGGGTGGGTTGACGGGCGCGTGCGTTGCCGCGGGAGGGGCGGAAGGAGTCCTTCCTGGCGCTGTGCTTGGTGCCGCCGGCGGCGTTGTGGGCACTTTCGTTGGCTACCAGGCGCGTACAGGGCTCGTGAAAGCCTTGGGTTCGCGGGACATCTACGTCGCCTTAGTTGAGGATCTGGTAGCAGTCGCCGGCTGTCTATGGGTGGTTTCGCGAATCTAAACTTCCCTCTTAGCCTGGCGTGCCGGTTTACCGGCCGCTAGAGGGAAGCTGAACGATTGGCACAGGATCGCCGCGGCGTTTAGGAGATTTGAGATAGGAGGAACATATGGCGAAGTCGTGTGAACATTTGGCGGGGCTAACGCCCGAGGACTTTCCCCGGCAGAGAACTCCCAACGCGTGTGAGGAGTGCATAGCTGAGGGAATTGTTTGGGTAGCTCTTCGCGAGTGCCGATCGTGCGGCCACGTCGGCTGTTGCGATTCCTCAACGGGCAAGCACGCGACCAAACACTTCCATGAGACGCAACATCCCGTCATGCGCGCTGTCCCGCCGGCGGCATGGATATGGTGCTATGTCCATGAGACACAGGGTATCCTCAGTTAACTTCCAATTGGCGCACGACGATGCGGTGAAATGACCGGTTAAACAGCAGCGCAACGTCATTGTCATGGCTGCAAAAAGGGCAAGAAAAGTTCACCACGCCATCAGATAACCGTCCCGTCGGGAATTGTTGCATTCTTTATTACGACGACAATGCCGCTTCGAATGACAAAGCCGAGATTTTCCCGGTTCGAGTCGTCCACGCGGTCTTTGTTCACGATCTGCACATTGCGCCCGATGCGCGCGTTTTTATCGACGATCGCTCGTTGGATAGTTGTGTTTGCACCGATTCCCAAGGGAACTTTTCCCATCTTCACGTTTTTCGCGCGTTCCAGAGGCGATTCGTAGTAATCTGCTCCCATCAACAACGCATTGTCGATAGTACAACCGGTTTCGATGCGAGATCGTATTCCTATGACCGATCGCTTGATCATACATTCCCGCAGAATACATCCCTCGCCGACCATGGACTCAATCACGTTGCAGTCGAGCAACTTCGTGGGAGGCAGGTAGCGTGGCCGCGTGTAGATGGGAGCCTTTTCATCGTAGAAACTGAAGGGTGGGCTGGGCTGCTGGGTGAGCTCTAGATTGGCGTTGTAGAACGCCTTGATCGTCCCGATATCTTCCCAGTAATCCTCGAACAGATATGCCTGAACATTGTAATCTCTTGTCGAAGCCGGCAGGATTTCTTTACCAAAATCGGTCCGATCGGGCGCTCCTTTTAATAAGTCGAGTAAAACCTGCTTTTCAAACACATAGATACCCATGGAAGCGATGTAGGGAAACTCTTTCGCTTTCTCCGCAGGCAGGCCGAGAACGGTTGTATCTACCCGCATCGCCTTGAGAGCGTCCCCTTTGGGCTTTTCGCTGAAAGAGATCACGCGTCCGCTTTGGTCTATCTTGACCAAGCCGAAGTCGGACGCCCGACTCTCATCAACCGGTATCACCGACAGTGTGATGTCTGCCTTGGTATCCCGATGGCGATGAATAAAATCCGCGTAATTCATCCGGTATAACTGATCGCCGGACAGAATGAGGTACTGATCGACATCCCATTCCTCGAATAACAAGAGATATTTGCGCACGGCGTCAGCAGTTCCTTGAAACCAACTCGGGCTTTCCGGCGTTTGCTGGGCCGCCAGCACTTCAACGAATCCCTGGGAGAAGCCCGCCATCCCGTAAGTGCGTGTAATGTGTCGGTTGAGAGAGGCCGAGTTAAACTGCGTCAAAACGTAAATGCTTTGGATCTCAGAGTTGATGCAGTTACTGATGGGAATATCGATTAAGCGATACTTGGCAGCCAAGGGAACGGCCGGCTTCGCACGAAGTTTGGTTAAAGGATATAGCCGGGCGCCGACGCCGCCGCCCAAGATAATGGCTAATACTCTTTTCACAAAGCAACCTTCAGTATTCCCAGTCTATCGTCCGCTTGCACTGTGCGCTGGTTATCTGTCGTCAGTACGCAACGAAGCGCGGACTCCCAGTCTACTGGTCAAGCAGTTTTTTGACGAGCGATACGACCTCGGGAGGTTGATCCATAACATCCCTGATAATCGCTTCGATCTCCTCGCCGGTCGAAGGCTCCATGTCCAGCCTCGATTTGGTAACTTCCGCGACTAGCTCCGGATCTTTTAAAGTCCTGTTGTAGGCTTCACGTAATATTTTGACTCTATCCGCGGGGACCCCGGGCGGCGCTACCATCGGCCGCCCCAACTCATCACCGCTCAGAATAACGTTAGCCAATCGTCGGCCGACTTCCGGAGTCTTGTATCTGTCCATAACCTCATAGATCGTCGGCAGGTCAGCGAGTCGAGGATCTCTCTTCCTCCCGGCCTGCACGAGGTGCCTGTCGAACCCTTTTTTCTCCCAGGTGAGAAACGGCTCGCGGCTGAAATGAACCGTGATTCTCGTAGCCCGGCAAACCACTTCGCCGCGCTCCATGGCGAGATCGACTTCGCTGCCTCCCTGGTATCCCAAGACTCTAATGAATTTCGCACCGATGGTTTCTTCCAACAGCCGCGTCAAAAGCGCGGTTTGATCGCTCGCGCCCGAGCCGCCGCACTTCGGCGGCTCTTTGGCTTTCAGGATGTCGTCTAACGACTTGTAGGGCGAGTCGGCGCGGATGTAGAGCATCATCTGCCCCTTTTCCTGAGAGCCGAGCCAGTTGAACTTTCGCATGTCAAACTTTACCTCGTTAACTCCGACGAGCTGCTGGAGGTACATGTGGGTTTGGAACATGCCGATGGTCAATCCGTCCGGCTTAGCAATTCCATAGAGATAGTTTGCGGCAACCATGGAGCCGCCACCGGGCAGGTTCTGTGCAACAAGGTTAGGATGGCCAGGGATGTACTTACCCATATGTTGGGCGAAAAGGCGGGCCCACCGATCGTACAGTCCTCCGGGAGCGGACCCGATAACCACCTGGATGGTTTTTTTCTCATAGAAGAACGATTGCGCGTGTAAGGGTGCCGCTTGCAGAAGGCTCAAGAGGATACCGAGCATTAAAACGAATGTGCTTTGGATCACATTCATGAAACCTCCAGAGTGCGATTTGGCCAGGGGAATTGCTCTTAGCAAGCTCCATACTCGATGTGATAACAATTGTCCACAGAGCCAGGCGGTAAAAAAAAGGATGAAGGCGAGAAAGGATGAAGGATGAAAGTAACATGCCCGCAAAGCGAGATCAGGTTGACATAATAGCTCCACAGCGGATACTCTCTGCCCAAAAATCGGAGTACGGGGACAGTTCGCTTTCTCTGATGGCTGCTGGAGCTTCTCAAACACCCCTGGTATCCCGTGATCGAGTCAGGAGGATGACATGACCGTTCTCAAGACCGCGATTGCGACCTACCCGCACACGAAAGGTCTGAAGGACGGTACCGTGTCGGTGCCCGACGTACAGTTCGAGCACGTCGAGGTCTCGCCGATCACCGGCGCTTTCCGCCGCATGTGCCGCACCTTCGACTTCGACGTCTGCGAGATGGCCATTACGACGTACCTGACCGCCAAGGCCCACGACAAACGGTTCACCGCGCTGCCCGTCTTTGTCTTGCGCGGATTCCACCACTCCCCCATCGTCTATAATGTAAAGTCCGGGGTGCAGTCGCCGAAGGATCTCGAGGGCAAGAAGGTGGGCGTCCGTGCGTATACCGTCACAACCGGCGTCTGGACGAGGGGGATTCTCGCCACGGAGTACGGCGTTGAGCTCGGCAAGATCACTTGGGTGGTGGTCGACGAAGAACACGTTCAGGAGTACCGGAAGCCCGCCAACGTGATGGAGCGACCTGGGGCGAACCTGGCTGAGATGCTCGTCGAGGGCGAACTCGCGGCCGCCATCGGCGTGGGCAAGGTCGACTCTCCGGACGTGAAGCCGCTCATCCCCGACGCGGCCGCGGCCGAGGCGGCCTGGTACCGGAAGACGGGCGTCTATCCCATCAACCACACGGTAGTGGTCAAGGACGCGCTGCTCCAGTCCGATCCCTCGCTGGCGCCCCGGTTGTTCGCCGGCTTCGAGGCCGCCAAGGCGCAGTTCCTGAAGCAGCTCGCCTCGGGCGCTGAGCTTCCGGCCGATGCCCAGGCGATCGCCAAGCGTCGCAGCATCGTGGGTGACGATCCGCTCCCCAACGGTCTTGCGCGCAATCGCAAAGCGCTGGAGGCCATCGTCCGGTTCGCGCACGAGCAGAAGATCCTGCCGCGCACGATCAAGCCGGAGGAGATGT
>DASYRN010000114.1:0-13575 GCA_036004365.1 Binatia bacterium | reverse complement strand
CCTCGAATAGGCGTTCTGGCCCCGCCCACCCCTTCCTTCTTTTCGATCCGGTTCGAGGCATTTCGTCAAGGGCTGCGCGAGCTTGGCTATCTTGAAGGAAAAAACATTTCAATCGAGTACCGGTACGCAGAAGGGAAGCTGGATCGGCTTCCTCAACTTGCCGCGGAACTGGTTCATCTTAAGGTTAACGTAATTCTCACAGCCGGCGAGTCCGGTGCTCTGGCGGCTAAAAATGCAACCAGCACCATCCCCGTTGTCTTCGCTGTTACTGAGGACGCAGTTGAAAGTGGGCTTGTCTCGAGCTTGGCGCGACCTGGGGGGAATGTCACGGGGCTGACAGTCCTATCTGCAGAGTTAGGTGGGAAGAGACTGGAACTGCTCAAGGAATCTTTCCCTAAGGTTGCCCGGGTGGCCTTCCTCTGGCCGTCGGGTGGCCCGAGGGGGAATGTGCCTTTCACAGAGATGGAGGCTGCGGCAAAGGCGTTTGGACTCAAGCTTCAATCCCTTCCGGTACGAGGTCTCGACGATTTCCAACCCGCATTCGAAGCAGCGAAAAGGGAAGGCGCCCAGGCACTCATTACAACCCCGAGTCCTGTTATCAATACTCAGCTAGATCGGATCATGGACTTCGCCGCAAAGAACCGGTTGCCAGCAATGTACGCCGCCCCAGAGTTCGTGGACGCTGGTGGCCTGATGTACTATGGTCCAAACTATCTCGACTTGTTCCGCCGCGCCGCCATTTACGTGGACAAAATCTTCAAGGGCGCCAAGCCAGCAGACTTGCCCGTGGAGCAGCCCACAAAATTTGAGTTGTTCATCAATCTCAAGACGGCCAAACAGATCGGCCTGACGATTCCGCAGTCGGTTCTTTACAGGGCGGACAAAGTGATCAAGTAAAATAGCGCCTAAATCCATCCACAATTAGATTGAACGACGCCTTAATCTCATGTTGTTGAAGACAGCAGCGGTGATCTTCAAAGATCTTCGCGCCGTGCGCCTTGCAAAGGTGGCGATCCGTGTTGTTGACGAGTGTGTCCGAGTTGTTGAGAAGACGGGGTTGAAGGGAAGAGAACAGCAAGCACCAGAAGCCCCGTGGGCCCCACAATCCTTCTCATGGCTACCCTCCCATTCACCTCCCCAATGTTGTGGGACCCAAGGAGCTACTGAAGGTATTTAAACTCGCCCCCTATATTCCGGTTCCGAAATGTTTGTCAAGGAAAAAAAAATTTATCGAGCCTGTAATGGATGCAGGCAGCGTCAATAGGATGCCGCAGAAGATTGGTTTGAAGGAGAATTCAATTCGATTGGAGAGTTAACGTCCCGCGCAGGCCGGACCGAAAGCGTCGCGCCAGAACCGGCGGTTAGACGGTAGCGAAGGCTCTCAGTGCGGATGCGCTCTGGAAGCTCAATCGGAGCGAACAAGCTTTCTGGGGAGAGGTGGGGGGTTCTCATGAGCATCGGTCAATGTAGCGCTTGTATCTTGCTGCTGAAGAGTTACAGAGCAGGCGAGACAACGTTGACGATCAGCTGGCACGCGACCCCACCCTTGAGCATGCAGGTCGGCTCCGCAATGGTGACTCTCTCTCCGTAGTGTTTGCCCACGCCCATGATGATGCCCTTCGCAAGGGCGCACATCTTACGGGGGGAATCATACGTGACGACTACCTCCTCGGGGCTGGGCCGCCGGCACTGCAATCTCGGCGGATTGGTCTGCGATCCCTCGCTGCGCAGCAGCTCATGGATGGTCTTCTCCGTGTTAGCAATCAAGTCCAGGGTTTTCCAATCTGGCTTGATCCAGTACCGAGACATCTTCATCAGGTCGGGTACGATGAACTCGCCAAGGCTTTCCAAAATCACCGCAAGCGGTTCTTCCATCGCGGCAGACAAGGTTGAAAGGAGGGCGAATGCTTCCTCGTCCGGGTAATCGGCAACGCGGTAATAGATCCGAGATGGAACGCCGGCTAAACGCACGACCTCCCGCCACGCTTGCTCGCCCAGCCGGGATTGCGCGAACTTCCCAATTTCTACGAACACAATCCCATTCAATTGGTCTCCCCAACCATTGCCGTCTAACTACTAAATGAATTCGTCAGTCTATCTCGGCGTAATGATTTTGCCACTCCCAGCTGGATTCTATAGTTGGTGTCCCAGTTTAGCAAGAATATTTTTGCTAACCGTAACCCCACAAACACTGCGGGTATTCTCAGCCTTTGATACCTACAGCGGTCTAAGAAAAAGGGTAGAAGTCCAATATTCATTCGCCGGATTAAACTGATCGACGCTTCAGTGCGATTCGGTCACAGGATTAGGCGTAAGAGCAACTTCAATTTAATCCTAGGCCCGTGAGAGGAATGCTCTCACGACTTAAAATGGCCGCTTCACACAAACCGCCTTCAGGCAGTCCGGTGCAGAAATGTTCTTGACAACGACATATAGTGCTAGTTTAAAATAGCGGCGCAGTATATCGCAGTATATAGAGAAGGAGGGAAAGACTACTATGGCAGTAAGGAAAACCCAAGTGTCGGAGGTTAGGCCGCAGTCTAAGCGCGTGACGTTAGCCTATCATATGCCCGAGGCCCAATGCGTTATCGTCACAGGCACTTTCTGTGACTGGCGGACGGACCGCTACTCATTGAAGCAGGATAGAAAAGGCTTATGGAAGACGACGCTTAGCCTTTCACCTGGTCGCTACGAGTATCGGTTCGTGGTGGACGGCGAGTGGCGCAACGACCCCAGCTGCGGCGAGTGCGCCGCCAACGAATTCGGCAGCGAAAATTCTGTGTTGCACGTGTAAAGGGCGGAATTATTGAATCGATGGATTTGGTTATGGGCCTCACGTCATCGCTGCTGACATCTTCGAAGCGACCGCAAGATTAACCTGCTCACTGATTGCTAGGACTAGTTTTGGATTGAACGACGCTTAAGTCGAGTCTGCCTATTAGTTTGTCGGAGAATTCAGCTCAATTTCAGGGCTAACGTTCCGGTTGAATCGTTGGTTGCGGAGAACCCGTCGACCGTCCTAAGGTTAGATTGATCGACGCATCAATTCAATCAGATTGGTACCGGTGATCGACAGTCTAATGTTCCTTCTTAACCTCCTGCAAACACAGTATCTTTTTCTCGCCTGTTCGTGAATTGTCCGCCTCTTTGAGAAAAGGGACGGAGACAAAGAGTGACCCGACTCACTCTCCGCCTAGTGTGTAAG
This sequence comes from Binatia bacterium, assembly GCA_036004365.1. Lineage (GTDB taxonomy): Bacteria > Desulfobacterota > Binatia > UBA9968 > UBA9968 > DP-36. The sequence goes on along the minus strand of DASYRN010000114.1, from coordinate 10,370 downwards.
ACCAGGGAAGCGCTAGGCCAATGCGGAAGGAGTCATGTGAAGCGAATGGCAGTGGATACAACTCTGCCCCGTTCCAACCCTCCCCCTGCCTCTGTGGCTGATAAGGGCTGTGTACCGAAAAATGATTTTTGGAAGGGGGAAGAAAAACTTTCCACTCTGGCATCAAAGGACGCGGAGAGAGCCCCGTTTGAAATTCTTTGACCTGGGCGGCTTTCTTCTCATGGCTGCCCTGGAAGTCAGAGGTCGAAGACTCCCAAGCTACCTCAATTTGCAGCTTTGGCATTTTCTGCCACAACCACGAATTGACCGGCTTTACGGTGCCTGACGGCGGGGAAGGTGACGATGTAGGTCTTCACCGTGCGCGCTGCGCCGCTTGTCGATCAATCCATTCTCTGCACAATGTGAGCCCGTATTGCTCGGCTTCTTGTTGAGTCGGAAAGGTGGGATCGGCCGGTTCTATGCGTTGGATTTCTATGGTGCGTATGTCATCCGGCGCAAACACGAGACCCTGACAGCGCCAGAGATCCTGCGCCCCAATGACGGGATGGCGAATCCGTAAATGGGGTAGCGGTCGTAATTGTCCTGGGCAAAGCAGCTATTCGCAGTCGGGATCGTCGTCTTCTGCTTCAGGGAACGGCAACCCTACGGGCTTTAGAACTGTCACATTAGTTTGGCTGTCCCGTCGGACGCTTCAACAGCGCGGCAATTGCAAGGCCTAAATCTCTGAGCGTAAAGGGCTTAGCGATGTAACCATCGCACCCTGCCGCTAGACATTTCTCTTGGTCGCCTTCCATCGCTTTTGCAGTAGCCGCGAGAATCGGGATATTTCGGGTTGCCGGATTTTCTCTCATTTGACGGACGGCGGTTAGGCCATCCATTATGGGCATGAGAAGGTCCATGATAACAAGGTCGGGAAGGAGTAAGGGGGCCACTTCGAGCACCTTTGAGCCGTTCCTTACAACCGTAACGTCATAACCGAGGGCCTCTAGCTGCAAACAATACAGTTCAGCCATATCCTCATTATCTTCTGCCACCAGAATATGTTTTCTCATGAGAGCCCAGGGTTTTATGCAGCAAGGGCCAAGCCAACGATGAGAGACTAATAAAAATTCGAAACCTGCAATGGCGGGTAGAGCTCGTCTATGACAGAATCTGGCATTGACGGCAGAGAGTGGCGGATTTTGTCAGTCTGGCAGCTTTCCGTCCTTGATGGTCTGGCTCATGCGTCGTGTGCGGTCGTTTCTTCCGCTTCTTAGGCTTCTTCAGCTTCGTAATGCACTCCAGATAAAAAATTAGCCTTAGCGCCAGTCATCTCTATACAGCTCTGCTCTGGGGTGTCGTAGCCACGGATCATGGGGGTTCTCCTTTCCCCCATATTGCCGGACAATGGTGCTGAAGCTAGGGGGGATGGAATCTACTCTGGACGCCTGGTCAGGCGCAAGAGTTCAATTTGCTCGGGCCAACAAAGCTAAGCCCTCACGGTCCAATGCAGTCTTAGTTCCCTCCAAAATGTGGGTGAGATTAAGTTCCTTCGGGTGAGAAAGTCATATAGGCGGCCAGGGCCACTCACGGTAGGGGCAAAACTGACTGCTTCCCGTAAGGGTTGGGGGGAGCAATTAACATCCCTTAGAGACAAGCAAGGAGTGAAAAGGAATAAAATCCCGCCTTTTCTGGTTTCTGTCCTCCTGGCACGTAGGGTGCAGGAAGGGATTAGAACTTCGGCAAGAGAAACAAGGAACGACAAGAAAAATATGTCATTAACGGGAACTTAGAAATGAAGATGGAGGATAGAATTCTTGAGAGGGCGATTGACGCACTCGTTATCATTTTGTGCATCGTACTCTTAGTTGGCCTATTTTTTTTCTATCTTACGGTACGGACATGACCTTACGCTGTCCTTGGTGTGGTCACGGGAGATGCAATCGATGCATAGCGACAAGACTCCCAAAGCTATGGCTTCGCTGTTGTCGGTGCGGCACTCATGCAGTAGCCACAGGCTGGACTGCCAAGAAACCCGAAAGGGAGCCTTTGATGCGACACTTGAGGCGATAATTATGGCTTTAGGGCATCCTGCTTCTAATCGCCTTATCCAGCCCACCGGCTCATGTCTCTAGATGGATTCTTTCATATCACAATAGTTCCCAAGCTCCCGCGTTGCTGTGTTGTGGAATCCACAGACTCCAGACAATAAGCAACAATGGAAAGAAAGCCAACTCGCAGCACGACAACTGCGTCTGCAACTTCATTCCATGGAGGTAAGCAGCGCCGACAGGTACGAGAGCGCGTTCAAAGAGGCGACTAAGGCGCGCAGTGCCGCTCTCGCCGTGACGCGGCACCGATTGGCCAATGCTAACCTAAAATGGATCGCGGACCTGGCGACAAAAAATCGGTTGCCGGCGATTTACTATAGGGGAGATTTTGTGAAGAGCGCCGCTTGATGTCCTACGGAGCCGACGAGTTCGAATCCTTTAGGCGCGCGGCGTCGATGATCGACAAGATTCTAAAGGAACCAAGCCAGCCGACATTCCCGTCGAGCAGCCGACGAAGTTCGAGCTGGTGATCAACCTCAAGACGGCGAAGCAAATCGGTCTCACGATTCCGCAGTCGATGCTGTACCGGGCGGATAAGCTGATCAAGTGAAATTAGCGCTTAAATCCATCCACGATAAGATTGAACGACGCGTCAGTGGGATCTGCCATAGGATCAGCTGGATGGAGAAATCAATTTGATCCTACCGGCGAGGGTAATGGATTTGTCAAAGAAACTTGGAACAGCCAACCACATCGCTGGTTTGAGGCCGGACCCCACGCTCCAATCTTTCCAAAACCGCAGGGCCTTTCCGGAACCCGACAATTTGGACCTTACTGCATCTAAGATTTTCCTTGGTTTTGGGCAGGATCAAAAGTACAATTAGATTTTGCCGGAAGGAGCTCGGCCATCTGCAAAGGGGGATTGAAAATTCAGCGCAAGTTGTTTTTTGCCTTAGCCATCTTCAGTGCCTTAATCAGCTCACAGCGGGCAATAGCCCAAAAGTCTTACCGCATTGGCGCCCTCGTAGCCGGTGATCAGTTTCTGCCAGCCGTTGAGGGGTTCAAAAAGAAGATGATGGAACTGGGCTATCAAGAAGGAAAAAATATCAGCTATGATTTGCAGAATTCCGAGGGCGATCCAGAGACGCTAAAAAATCTCTCCAAAAAGCTGGTAGAAAAGAACCCAGATGTCATCGTAACCTCTTCAACGACAGCAACGGTCCCGCTAGCGAAGTTAACGGAGGGGACCAATCTTCCCGTAGTATTTCTCAGCGCCGGGAATCCCTTGGCATTTGTGAAAAGCTATGCCAGCTCCGGTAACAACTTAACTGGCATATCAAATTCTTCCATTGATCTAACGGAGAAACGACTGGAGCTTCTCAAGGAGCTAGATCCCAGGGTCAAGCGCCTTATTTCCCTATACGACACGCAACAGGTGAGCTATGAGCCCATTAGACGAGGAGTGCAAGAAGCAGCAGCAAGGTTGGGTCTCGGGGTGGTTGAGGTTACGGTCTCCAGCAAAGAGGATTTAAATGCCAAGTTAGGAAGCCTAAATCGAAAGATGGGTGATGCGATTTTCGTTTCACCCCAAGCGTTAATCGCTGCGGCGATGAAAGAGATCGTCCGACAGTCGATCAAGGAGAGACTTCCGACCATTGTTCCTACGTTTGATGATGTGAAAAGCGGGGGGTTGGCTACGTATGGGGCGGATTATTATTCCCTGGGGCAACAGGGAGCGGTGCTGGTCGACAAAATCCTCAGGGGTGCCAGACCTTCAGACCTTCCCATTGAGCTTCCCCGTAAGTTGTACTTGGTGATCAACATGAAGGCGGCCAAGGCGATTGGCCTCAAGATTTCCAAAGAGATCCTGCTAAGGTCTGATGAGGTAATTGAGTAGGTGATGAGACTTCTCAGGTCCCACATCGCCTTCGATTTCGGCCCTAACCTCAGTGGCTCAAGCTTGCTTCAGGACTCAACACATCCGTGACACATTGGGATCAAATCTACCGTTGCCTTTCTACAGTGGCACCACAGCATTGAATTGAACGACGCTTCAGTCGAGTCTCTGCCAATCAGTTTGGAGAATTCAGTTCAATTTCAGGGCTAACGTTCCGGTTGAGGCGCGCCTGCGTAGGCGCGCCAGTCCTCTGACAGGAGTCAGATCAGTTCGCGCATCCATGCCCAGACGAAGAAATCTGCTAAGCTTTGCGGGAAAGCGATGTTTGATTCCCTCCGGTCGACCACGCTGACAAGATTCATCCTACTTTATGCCGCGATGTATGCGGCATTCGGAGTCGCTTCTCCATTCCTACCTTCCTTTGTCAGCGCGCGGGGGTTGCGGCCCGAGCAGCTTGGGCTCGTGCTTGGCGCTGGCACGGCCGTGCGATTGCTCACGGCGCCGCTCGCCGGCCGCATCGGCGACTTGATCCAGGCGCTCCGCGTCGTGCTCGTCGTCTGCACCGCGCTTGCCGCCTCGGTGACGCTGAGCTATCTCGCGGCGCATGGATTTTGGATTTTGCTTGGGGTGAGCCTGCTGCATGCCGCGTCGCTGGCGCCGATTACCATCTTGGCGGACGCATTGGCGCTGGGATCTGCCTCTCCGCCGCCGAGCAGCGGCCGCCGGGGCTTCGAGTATGGATGGGTGCGCGGCACCGGCTCGGCTGCCTTCATCGTCGGCACTTTGCTGTCCGGGCAGGCGGTGAGCGCATTCGGCCTCGACCTGATCGTCTGGCTGCAGGCCCTGCTGCTCGGCGCGGCAGCTTTTGCCGCGATCCTGGTGCCGGAACTTATTCACGCTCGCACAGCCGATGCCGTGCGAGCGCCGGCGGGGGGTGTTCTCATTCTGCTCCGGCATCCGCTGTTTCGGAATCTTGTTCTTGTGGCAGCACTCATCCTCGGCAGCCACGCCATGCACGACGCATTTGCGGTGATCCGCTGGAGTGCCGCAGGCATCAGCCCGGCTACCGCGAGCTTGCTCTGGTCAGAGTCGGTCGCCGCAGAGGTGCTCGTGTTCTTCGTCATTGGCCCCGCGCTCGTGACGCGGCTGACGCCGGCCGGCGCGCTCGCCATCGCGGCACTGGCCGGCATGCTGCGCTGGGCGGTGATGGCGCAGACAACCGATGTGATTGCGCTTGCGCTGGTGCAGCCGCTGCACGGCATCACCTTTGCGCTGCTTCATCTCGCCTGCATGCGTCTGATCGCCCGCACCGTGCCGCAAGGCCTCGAAGGGACGGCGCAGGCGATCTACGGTACGGTCGGCATCGGAGCAGCCACCGCATTGCTCACCGTTGTCTCCGGCGCGCTCTACGCGCGCCTGGGCGTGCAAGGGTTTTGGGTCATGGCTGCGCTGTGCGCGCTTGCCTTCCCGTTGACTTGGAAGCTGAGATAACCCGTGTCAGCGAAAGCCGCACTTAAATAAGCTTGCTCCGATAGTGGAATTTCTCGAAAGACCGAAAAACATAACGAGGCTGGATACAAAAAGGCGAGCAAAGTTGTCAACTAAACCAACTGACTAGATTAACTGAAAGGATTTATTCGTATGGTAGGAGAATTCAATTTAATCACAGTTCCTTAATCTGACCTCCCCAATTTACCAACCGACTCCTCCAGTTTCTGCGTTATCCGACGGACCAATTCCTCATAGGAGGACTTACTGATAACGCGACTGAATTGCGACCTGTAGTTGTTGACCAAGCTAACATCCCCGACGACTAGATCGTAGACCTTCCACTCGCTTTTCACCTGATGAAGCATGTAGTTGATTTTAATTTCTTCCCCTTTGGCCGTCAGTAGCTTGCTATGGACTTCAGCATAGGGCTCGTCTATGCTCTCACCGGTATAATTGCTGTAGGATGCGATTTTCCCCACGTAGGTCTTCTCCAGAAAATCGGCAAAAAGTTTCACAAACTCTGTCTGATCTTGGAAACTTCGGCTGCGCCACTCGGCTCCCAAGGAGCGTTTGGCCATCTCCTGAAAATCGAAGCGTGGGAAGATCGCATCGCGCAGTAGCTTGCGCTTTTCGACTCCGAGCTTTTCTGTAGTCTGGTCATTCAGTCTGCCCGTGACTTTGAGGTCATTAGCGTTTTGGAACGCCCCAAGAGCAGTCCTCGTCTTCTTGCCTATAACGCCATCTATTGGACCTGGCTCTTCTCCTTTGGCCTTCAAAGCCTCTTGAAGACTTTTGACCCCCTCGTTACCCTTGACCATAACCTTCTTTTCGGCTTTTTCCTCTTTCACCGGAGCCTCCTTGGTCTCTGCCGCAGGAACCCACGGAGGTACAGCAAGACTCAGGGCCATAGCTCCAACCAATACGCCTCTAACCCTTGATAATGTCATCAGTCACTTCCTTTCTTCTTCATTTCTTCTTCATTGACCTTACCCCCCCACCGCTATACCCGAACCCTGACCTAGTCAACATGTTAGTTGAAATTTTCCTGAGTGACTCCTGTCTAAATTGATCACGCCGCTGACTTCAGCCACTTGTTGGGCAGCTCGCCATCGCCAGTCACTTCCTGATGGGCGAACGGTACTTTCGCTAGCACCCTCTCAACCAAAGGAGAGCCATTTCATTTTCGATCGCTGGAGCGGCCCAAGGACAATGTTCTCGTGCGGTTGACAACACGCCCCGTTGCTTCACCATACCCCCTTGCTAGACTTCAGGTAGACAGTGGATTTATGCCCCGCCAGTCAAAGCGCGCGAAAATAGGCGGAAGGGTACTTGAGCTTTCGAATCTCGATAAGGTCATGTACCCGGAAGTCGGCTTCACCAAGGGTCAAGTCATCGACTATTACCGTCGCGTCTCGCGCTACATTTTGCCTCACATCAAGAATCGCCCAATCACGTTGAAGCGCTTCCCAAACGGAGTCGGGGGGAAACACTTCTATGAGAAGGACGCCCCGTCTTATACGCCGGATTGGGTGAAGACCTTTCCCATCCCGCGCACGAGCGTCGAATCGGTGATCAATTATATTCTCATCAACGATCTTCCTACGCTCGTGTGGTCAGCCAACTTGGCCAACTTGGAAATCCATCCCTTTTTGGCAAAGGTGCCCCATATCAATGTGCCAACAATGATTGTTTTCGATCTGGATCCCGGCGATGGAGCGGACATTCTCAAATCATGTGAAGTGGCTTTTCTTGTAAAGGCGCTTCTGGACCGACTCAACCTCCAATCTTTTGTGAAAGTGTCCGGTTCCAAGGGAATCCATTTGCACGTGCCGCTCAATACTAAAGTCACCTACGAAGTGACCCAACCTTTCGCAAAGAGCATCGCCCAATTACTTGAAAGCGAGCATCCGGATTTAATCGTCTCTGAAATGGCCAAGGCAAGGCGAAAAGGAAAGGTCTTCGTGGATTGGAGTCAGAATTCCGAGCATAAGTCCACCGTTGCGGTTTACTCTTTGAGGGCGAAACGGGAAAGGCCTTTTGTCGCCATGCCGCTGAGTTGGGAAGAATTGAGGAAAACTCTAAACAAGGGTGACGCCTCGACATTGTTTTTCGAGCCTGAGGCCGCGTTGAAAAGGCTGGAAAAGCGTGGAGACTTGTTCGCTCCCCTTTTAAAATTAAAGCAGATACTCCCCAAGCCGTTCTTAGAGCTTCATGCCGCCGATCCGCCCAAAAGTAGCCGCAACGAGGCTAAAGCCCTGGAGCCCTACCGCGAAAAGCGCGACTTCACCAAGACGCCCGAGCCGCCGCCGGTCATTCCGAGCGGGAAAACTCAAAGGGACAAACGCCTCTTCGTGATCCAAAAGCATGCCGCGAGCCATCTTCATTACGATCTTCGCCTCGAGATGAACGGAGTGCTTAAATCATGGGCTGTGCCGAAGGGACCCCCGTACGAGCTCAACGAAAGACGGCTTGCTATGGCGACGGAAGACCATCCAATGGAATACGCTCAATTTGAGGGCACCATTCCAAAGGGAGAATATGGCGGCGGCACAGTTATGGTCTGGGACACTGGGACCTATGAGTTGATGGATGGGAACTATTGGAAAGGCAAACTTCATGTCTTTCTGAATGGCAAAAAGCTTAAGGGAGAATGGGTTCTGGTAAAGACCGAAGACCGGAACGGCAAACGAAACGCCTGGTATTGGATTAAAGTCAGCGCCGGCATGAAAAAGTTCTCCGAGAGAAAACAAAACTCATCAGCGCTCAGCCGCCGTTCGATGGAACAGATCGCGCAGACGCCGGACTCCGTTTGGCATAGTAATAGAGAAATCCAAAGCGGGGCGGAAATGAAGTTGGCGATAGACTTGAAGTCTCTGCCCAAAATGGATGCTGACTTTGTTGACCCGATGCTGGCACTTTTGGTCCAACGATTGCCGACCGGAGAGGAGTGGACCTACGAGATGAAGCTGGACGGTTATCGCTGTATAGCATCCAGGACCGGACGCCGCGTTAAACTCTTCTCCAGAAGAAAGAACCTCTTTAACCAGCGCTTCCCCGTAACTGCCCAGGTCTTGGAGAAACTGGAGCCGGGAACTATCCTCGATGGCGAAATCGTAGCGTTAGACGAAGAAGGCAGACCTTCTTTCAATCTTCTACAGAACTATCAGACCAAACCTCCCATTTACTTCTATGTCTTTGATATCTTAGCCTATCGAGGAAAAGGTCTTTTGGATCTTCCTCTTTCCCGTAGAAGAGAACTGCTGGAGTTCGTCATACCGAGGCTTGGAGAACCCATCCGAATGTCTCAGAGTTTTCCGGCTGATTCCGCTCTCGTTGAGTCAGCAAAGAAGCTTGGCCTTGAGGGAATCGTGGCCAAGCGGAACAGTGCCGCCTACGAGCCAGGAAAAAGAAGTGGCGCTTGGGTTAAGTACAAGATCAATCAGGGGCAGGAGTTCGTGATAGGTGGCTATACCCCCGGAAATCCTTTTGATGCTCTGATCGTGGGTTACTACGAAGGCGATAAGCTCATTTACGTGGGCAAGGTACGGAACGGTTTTGTTCCGAAGCTGCGGAGGGAAGTTTTTCAAAAGCTAAAGGGGCTGGAGATTGGCAGTTGCCCTTTTGCCAACCTTCCGGAGAAAAGGCGGACGCAATGGGCATTGACCAAAGAGGAGATGAAGAATTGCCGATGGCTAAAGCCTGAGCTGGTGGCTCAGATAGAGTTCACAAATTGGACTGAAGACGATCACCTGCGTCATAGCAAGTTTGTCGGTCTGAGGGAGGATAAGGAGCCGAGAGAAGTGGTGAGGGAGGGCTAGGGAACAATCAACCAGTGTAATTGTACTCGCCTAACACATTCCAAATGCGGTGGGTCAGGGGATGATTAAGGTGCTCGCCCAATTGTGAGGGAGAAATAGGGTTCTGCTTCTGAATGCCCAGCCTTGTGTGAGGCGTCAGGGCTTAGTGGGAGCACATACCAGCCGCTCTTCCAATCCCTGGAGCTCGGCCACGTCTCTATCGGAGGCTTTGACGATGACCGCTATACCAGTCAAGAAAATCTAGCTGAATCAAGGCAGTTGTTGAGCTAAAAGGCTTCTCCCTCTGACGCAATTCGGTATTCCCTGGATACTGAAATTTTTTTGATGACCGCAATGTCGCATTGGCGACAAAAATGAAACCGCTCCGCTCGTTGCCGAAGGATGCGGCCGTTGCGGCTGTCGGGCATTTTGTCAGTAAGATGTGGTACGTCATCAACCCTTCATAGAAGTGAGAGGTTGGCACGACTATTGCGGAACCAACCCGGCGTATGCCAATCCAGCCAGGCCAAAATGAGACCGTAGGAGATGCCATGACACCCTTCTATCCCAAGCGGACATTGAGTATTAACGTTGCTTATACCCGTCTCGAACGAGAATTATTTAGTCGTTGGTCGCTGTTCCATTCGGGCAAAGAAATTACCGTGAAAAACTCTGAAGGCAAAGAAGTCCGTTTTGCCGAGGATGTTGAGTTCGCCGGGTCGGCACGAGAACTCTTTTGGGGTGGTTTCTTCGAGCCTGACTTTAAAAAGATAATCAAGGAGCAGCTAGATCAGACCGTCAAAGATTGCGAGAGCGATCGCGAACTTGCCAAGGCCGCTCTTAATGAGACAGCCGATCTGCTGCGGCGATTCTCACGAAAAGTCTATGACCGCATGGCTGAAATTGACCAGAGGATACGTGGGAACGGAGATCCGAATATGGCACAGCGCCAAGCGGTAGTGGACAAGGTCAAAGCCTTGAACGCGGATATTGAGGTTCTCACTGAGGCGGCAAGAAAACAATTGAATTCCTTCCGGCGTTGGCATTGGTTACATCTCTCCTGGTCCAGCACGACTTCGTCACGTTAGTGGCCCACTACGTCGGTTATCGCTGCGGAGCTGGGCAGGATAAGACGACTCCTCGCGAAGCGTTAGA
>DASYRN010000113.1:0-35353 GCA_036004365.1 Binatia bacterium | reverse complement strand
ACTCCAAAGGATTGGAGAAATTAAGAGCCAGCTTGGCGTCGGGGTAAGCCCGGTTGAGTTTCTCGATGATCTTTTTCACCCTGGCTCGGGTCTGGGCGATTTCGGGGGTTGACTTGCGGGGCGTCACCATTTTGGTATTGTACAAAATATGCTACGACACACTGAAAGTTGTCAAAGGGAGACAGGCCGTTGAAAAAGGCCCATCTACTTCGCTCGTATCTGGGACCTTTTTTTTGGCCTGAAGCATAGGGTTTTTCAACATTCTGGAGGAAGCTGCGAATGGACCTAAAAGAGCTTAGAAGGATGACTGTTCCCAAACTGCGAGATTTGGCGAAGCAGGAAACTGAGCTTCAGGGCGTCGGGGGAATGCACAAGGAGGAGCTGATACAGGCCATAGCTAAGGCCAAGGGTATCGCTTACGACGCGTCAACGAAAGATACCAACGCGATCCATTCGGTTAAGCACGATATTCGCCAGTTGAAGAAGCAGAAGATCGAGCTTTTGACCTCCTCCCGTGATCCCAAGAAGCTCAAACGGGTTCGGAGAAGAATCAAGTTGCTGAAACGGCTTACGCGCCATTTGGCGCACGAAACCAAGACAGCTCAAGCCGCCAAGGGGGCCGAGGCAGCCGCACCCGCAACACCCGCCGCTCCCGCGGAGACACCGCCGGCCGCCGGGTAAACTCCCATGAAAACGCTGTCTCCGCTCCGTGGGCGCGGCTCTGCCTCGAACCCGAAGAATCGCTTCGAGAGGATCGAGCAGGTTCCGGAGCCGCTTGAGGCTGACGAAGTTTCCTCTCCGGAAACCCAATTTCTATCGGATTCTTCAAAAAGCATCATTGCTCAGAACGACAGTCCGGATGTCGGTTTTGAGGCAAGCATCAATCCTTATCGAGGCTGCGAGCATGGATGCATCTATTGTTATGCGCGACCCACTCATGAATACCTGGGCTACTCTGCGGGCCTGGATTTTGAAACCAAAATCATGGTGAAAGCGGATGCGCCCAAGCTCTTGCGAAGAGAGCTGTCCAGTCCTAAGTGGGAACCGAAGGTCCTGGTCTCGAGCGGGGTGACGGATTGCTACCAGCCTATAGAGAAGAGGCTTGAACTCACGCGGCAGTGCCTCGAGGTCTTATTGGAGTTTCGCAATCCGGTCGTGGTCGTAACCAAGAATTACTTAGTCACCCGGGACATCGACATTCTCTCGGAATTGGCACGCTACCAATGTGCAGCGGTCTGTATTTCTTTGACGACCTTGGACGAAAGGCTTTCCGGCGTGATGGAGCCGCGAGCCTCCCGTCCCGCCCGCCGTCTGGCCGCCATTTCCGCACTTGCGCAGGCGGGGATACCCGTCGGTTATCTTCAGGCGCCCATGATCCCCGGCCTCACAGACTCGGAGGCACCGGCGATCGCCGATGCCGCTGCCAAGGCAGGCGCGTGCTTTGCGGGCTACGTTGCTTTGCGGCTCCCTTTTGCGGTCAAAGAGCTTTTTGAAAACTGGTTGGAACGGTACTACCCGGAGAAAAAAATGAAGGTTTTAAACCGAATCCGAGCCATAAGAGGCGGCAAGCTCAACGATCCCAATTTTGGCAGTCGCATGAGGGGAGAAGGGGTTTACGCGGAGCAAATGGCAGAGCTCTTTCGTTTGGCCTGCAAAAAAGCGGGCATCGAAGAGCAGAGGCCGAACCTGACGACGGAACATTTCCGCCGCGCATCGGGATCGCAGATGACCCTGTTCAACGCACCGTCATAGGTGACGACTTAAAAGGTGTCAAAGAATTTGTTTAGTCCGGTCAAAAAGGTCAAAATGCAAGGCGCGCGTGAAATCGACGAGCGGAGGCGTACTTTTGTCAGTACTTTGGAGCGAGGCGGTTGAGCGCAACGAAGCAGATGGGCCTTTTTCAACGGACTGTTGAGGAGCGAGCCTATGATCGATCTTTACACATGGGCAACGCCGAACGGCCGTAAGATATCTGTGATGCTCGAAGAAGTAGGATTGCCCTACGAGGTGCACCCAGTCAATCTTCAAAAGGAAGAGCAGTTTAAGCCGGAATACCTGGCGATTAACCCTAATAACAAGATCCCCTCCATCATTGACCGCGATGGACCTGGTGGAAAACCCTACACGCTGTTCGAGTCGGGGGCGATCCTTATGTACCTCGCGGAGAAGACCGAAAAGTTAATGCCGAAGGAAACCCCTGCCTACCATCAAGTCATTCAGTGGCTTATGTTTCAGATGGGCGGTGTCGGCCCCATGTTCGGTCAGGCCCATAACTTCTTCAGGTATGATCCGCAAAAGGATTCCTACGGAGTCGAGCGGTTCAGAAAGGAAGTAGCCAGGCTTTATGGCGTGATGAACAAGCGATTGAGTGAGAGCCCATTTCTCGCAGGAGACTACTCGATTGCCGACGTCGCCACCTATCCGTGGGTTTCCCGGTACGAAATGCACCAAACAAAGCTGGAAGATTTCCCCAACGTCAAGCGCTGGTTCGATGCGATCAGCGCTCGCCCGGCCGTGCAGCGTGGCATGGCCGTGCCAAAGGTGTGAATAAAACGTCATGAAAGTGGGCCTTTGAATATTCGTTGCCCTATTACGTCCAAAGAAGGAGAAAGGAGGTGAAATCATGAAGAACGCTCTCAGAGTGTTGCTAGCCCTTTTTATTACCCTTACCTTTGCCGGACTGGCTTTCGCTCAGGCTCCCGCTAAGCCTGCCGCTCCAGAGAAGATGGAAAAGAAGATGGATAAGCCAGAGAAGATGGATAAGGCGGAGAAACCGAAAGCCGCCACTGTTACGGGCGAGCTTACGTCGGTTGACCCCAAGGCGGGGATGCTGACCGTCAAAGCAAAGGACAAGGAGATCAACCTTACCGCCGAGTCCAAGGCCGCTAAAAGCGCACTAGAAAAGGTTAAGCCGGGCGATATGGTGAAAGTCTCCTATACCGAGAAAGACGGGAAGAAGGTCGCCAGCTCCATAAGCAAGACTAAGGGTGAGAAGGGTGAGAAGGGAGAGAGGGGAGAGAAGGGGTTGAAGGGAGAGAAGGGGTTGAGGGGAGAGAAGGGAGAGAAGGGGGAGAAGGGGGAGAAGGGGCAGAAGGGGTAGAAGAAAGAGAAGAAGTAAGACTCCTTCGAATTCTCGCCGCTATTCTCAGCTGAATGTATGCGTCGGGCAGGTTTGCTGTCCTGCCCGACTTTTTTTTCCACCGACAAACTCCCTCTCTGCGCGGATATTTGCAGACCCACAGATAGCCCCCACCTAATCGCAATAAAATTCCAGGCTATAGCCATTCGGGTCGCGAATGTAGATAGAGTTCCGGCCTCGGCGGCCTTCGATCTCTACGCCATTTTTCTTTAACTTCTTCTCCAACGCTGCGAGAGCGGTCTTGGACACCTTGAAACCAAAATGATCCAGGCCCTGATTGGACCTCGTGCGCTCGTTGCTCTTGATGAAATTCAGAAGATCATTCCCCTTGGGCGAGCGAAGAAAAATCATATTGGATGAGACCCGAAAAGCGATCGCTAAGCCCAATAGCTCGGTGTAAAACCACTCGGTCTTCTTAAGATCGCGCGTCTTAAGCGCGATGTGCCGTAAACCGGTTAGGCTCATACTGCCTGTATATACATCGCCACTACCCCACCAATCAACTTTCCTTTTACATCCAGACCGTTCCCTGATAATTAGGCACGAGGAAACAGGTGGCTTGAGTTTTGAGCGGGGTTCCCTCATCAATCTCTTGAACTGACTCGACTCTTCGTCAATTCTTTCGTGAACTTCAGCGCTTTCTTTGGGAGTTTTCTTTCTTGTTCCGATTCGGTCGTGAATAGATAGCTTATTACATGCGACTCTCCCCTACTCCGTGGCTTATAGCTGCACTGTCATTTGTAATCCTAGGCTTTTCCCGCGGACTTCACTCCTCATTCGGAGTGCTTTATGTTGCGCTACTCGAAAGCTTCGGCTGGAGTCGGGGCCTGACCGCGGGAGTCTTCTCGGTCGTTCTCTTCGTTGATGCCGTGCTCTCCCCTGTCGTTGGCCACTTGCTCGACCGTTACGGGCCGAAAAGGATTGTCAGCGGAGGCTGCCTGATTCTCGCCTTGGGACTCTTTCTAAGCAGCCAGATCAGCCAGCTCTGGCAACTGTACCTTTTTTTCGGCCTGATAGCGGCTTTTGGATTTACTTTCATGGGGATGGTCCCGCATGTGGTGCTGATCTCCGAGTGGTTTGCTTCCAAGCGCGCGTCGGCGCTGGGTTTAGTTTATGCGGGGACAGGTATAGGCATTCTGCTGCTGGCGCCGTTCACAGAGTGGTTGATCTCGAGATGGGGTTGGCAGGGCACTCTCGAGACACAAGCGATCTTGGTTTTGATCCTGCTCCCTCTCATTCTCATCTTCTACCAGCGCGGGCCCCATCGGGGGAGGTCGGCTGTAGCTGGCTCGGGCGAAAACCAGTGGACCGCAAAGCTTGCGCTTCAAAGTCTTCAGTTTTGGCTGCTCTTTTTTTCCCGTGTCATGGCCGCGGGCGGAACCACAGTGATCGTCACCCACCAGGTGGCCCATGTAGTGGACATCGGTTACAGCCGACTCTATGCGGCCACGATCTTCGGCCTTGTGGGAGTGGCCAGCACTGGCGGCCGGATGATTTTTGGCTATGTGGCGGATCTCTTCTCGAAGCAGGTAGCCTATACGCTTAACATTCTCACCACCATAGTGGGCGTCGGGGCCTTGATCGCGGCGCGAGATACCTCGCAGCCGTGGCTCCTCTATCTGTATCTTATCTTTTTTGGAGTTGGATTTGGCTCGCGGGCGGTCATCTTTTCCGCCCTGGCGGCTGATATCTTTTCGGGGAAGAGGTTTGGCGCGATCTTGGGTTACTCCGTTGTCAGCGTTGGTTTGGGAGGGGCCCTGGGCTCTTGGCTCGGAGGATTCTTCTATGACCTCTCCGGAAGTTATCTGATTTCCTTTGCGCTTTCGGCTGTGATCTTGGGACTATCCGATCTCTCCGTTTGGGGAGCATCTTGGAAGCGGGTCATCGACTATGACCAGAGGCTTTGGCAAAGGAGCTAAACATCCAGGACCTTTTGCTTCATGGATGCCATTGAGTCCACTTGTTCCAGAGAAGTTGAGAAAACCACCCGGCAAAAAGTGGAAAGAAAAAACTCGCTACGACGCGCACCACGACAACCCGAGGTCCCAAGAAGGGAAGCTCCCACATGATGATTCGTTGTAGTCCTAAAGAGGACTTCAACGAGTGGGTTTGCGCCGCAGCCGATGAGCCAGAGCCTTGAGAGTCACCTGCGCCGACCCCTTAAGTTTCTTACTCCCATGGTCTGGGCCTGCCGGAACCTGTTGGTTTCCTACGTCTGCGGCCTCCATGCTCGCTCCCCTTTGTCAATCGCAAAAGCAGTCGACGTTAAAGATGTTTGCTTTGGGAAATTAGACGGCTGGTCGCACGCGGCAGAGATAAGAGCGGTGCGGCAGCGAGCCGCTGATGGGATCGGTCAGCTCTGTTCCGATGAGCATGCTTGGATTGGCACTCGCATCTGAGTAGGGATCGTAGCCGGGCAGGTTTAATTCCTTACACTCCTGCCACCAGCCATGTTGGCAGCAAACCACGCCGGGAACGATGTTGGTGGTCACACGGGCGCGGACCTTCACCGAACCTTTCGGAGATTCCAGGATCATCCATTCCTTGTTCTTAATCCCGTAGCGTGCGGCCGTTTCAGGATGGATATCCGCGCTGGGCTCCGGAGAAGACTTTCTTAAGCTCGGCAGCGCGCGCTGCTGGCTGTGGATGAAGGTCGTGAACTTTGCATTGGTGAGCACCAATGGATATTCGGCGGCCAGATCCGGACGGCTGAAAGGACTCATCGCCGGCTCCTGGTACTCGGGCAGCGCCGGGAAGCCATGGTCGGCAAACGTGTGCGAATAGAGTTCAACCCTCCGCGAAGGCGTCGAGAAAGCTTTGGGTATTCCCTTTTCGTCTCTTTCGGCAAATTTCCGATGGCGTGGGCGGGAGGGAAGGCTGATGCCGCCCGGTGATCTTTTGAGCTGTTCGAGCGTGATGCCAGTCGGGGCTAGCTCATAAGCGTATCCCGCCTCGATCTCCCCATCCCAAAAGTGTTGGCCGAATCCAAGGCGCTTGGCTAGCTCGAAGACGATCCAGGTGTCGGAGCGGCGCTCCGCCAAAGCAGGAACCACAGCGGCGCGGTATTGAAGGTGGGCTTTGCCTTGAGGACGGTGCTCAAAGCCTGTGGCGAGATTGGACATCTCAAGGAAACTTGTGGCCGGCAGCACATAGTCGCAGAGCTCAGCGGTCGGGGTCATGAAGAGCTCGGTTGCCACAGCCAGCTCCACGGCGCAGAATCCCTCGCGCGCACGACGCGAATCTCCGGTGGAGATGACTGTGTTCGAGCCAAAGTTGAGCAGCGCTTTGACCCGATAGGGTCGCCCTTCGAGAATGGCTGTGAAGACATCGTAGGCAGCGCAGTTTCCCGGCTTGGCGGGCGGCCCGAGAGGCTTCTCTTTGCGGCCGATCCTCTGCGCCGCCACCTCCTTTGGCAGATATTCTCTGCCATTGACGCTATTGACCGGGAGCCCGGGAAAGAGAACGTTGCCGCCCGGCTGATCGAAATCGCCAAGGATGGCGTAAAGCGAGGCGATGGCTCGACTCGTTTGCGTGGCGTTCGAGTGCTGACCGACGCCGTTCCACATGTACATGCTCATCGGGCGGTTATGAGCGAGAAGCTGCGCCGCTTTCCAGACCTTCTCGGCCGGGACCCATGTGATCGCCTGTGAGCGTTCAGGAGCATAGCGGGAGGCGAGCTGCGCGAGTGCTTGAAGGGCCGTTTGGCAGGAGATGGCTCTGCCTTCTTTGTCTCTTATCTGTTTCTCTCCGAACAGCGCCGGGCTGACATGCTCCCTCTCAAATGAGGCACAAGTCGGATCGTAGATCACCGGCTGCTCCGTTATCTCATCCCACGCCACGTAGCGCTGCGACAGGCCTGAGGCTGTCAGATCCGCCTCGGTCAGCGCCGCACCGTTATCGCTGCGCAGAAGAAAGGGCGCATTGGTCCATTGGCGCAAAAAGCTGGCGTCGTACCATCCCTCCTCTAGCACCGCATGGATAAGCGCCAAAGCCAACGCCCCATCCGCTCCCGGTCGGACTTGGAGTAAAATATCCGCCTGACCGGGAATCCCAATCCTGCGGGGATCGACCGCCACGAGCTTCATCCCGCGCGCCTTGGCAGCGACGATGTCGTGGGCAAGAATGAGCGACGTGGAGCTTGGATTGTGGCCCCAGAGGAGAAAGACATTGCTCCGGGTCAGATCCGGAGTCGGCAGATTTACGCCAAAGGTGTAGCTGAAGCCGGTATCTCTGTGCCAGTTGCAAACGTGCGTCGTAGAGACCCAGTTCGGACTGCCGAAGACACTGAGGAAGCGGGCCAGCCAGCGCGCCGAATCATCGATTGAGGTGCCGCTTGTCGTCCCTTTAGCGAGGGCAACGGCCTGCGGACCGTAACGCTCACGGATCGCCAGCAGTTTCTCTGCGATCTCATCGAGCGCCCGATCCCAACTGACCGTTTGCCACCCGGGATCAGGATCTCCTTTGGGCCGCGTGCGCTTCAGCGGATGGTTTAGCCGGTCGGGATGGTAGAGGAGTTCCGGAGCCGCCTTGCCTTTGATGCAGATGACGCCTCCGTTCGGATGGTCCGGATCCGGATCGAGCCGGACCACTCGGCCATTCTCGACACTTGCAATAGTGGCGCAGTGTGCTGTGCAGAGAGCGCAGTAGCCGCGGACCGCATAGGATGTTTGAGCGAGGTCAGACATCAAATCTTCGAGGAGGATACTCTAAAGTCGACTCCCTTTCCACTGAGGCTCTACCCTCGACCAAGATCCGCTTGACAGCTAAGGTCATTGTGGGCTAAAAACCGCTTCGGGAATGGCCGGACCGATTCTAGTCAGGCGCCATTTCTGATCTGACAAACCGTGGGCCCGACCGTTTCTTGCCGGCCGGGCCTTTTTATTGAGGTTCCAGGTCGAGATATAGATTCGATCCACCAATGCGTATGCGCGCGGTACGTGCCTGAAAGGAGATACTCAATATGTCTAACGGAAGACGGATTAGACGTCAGCCCCAAAGGTCTGGACTCGTTGTCAAAGACAGACTAATCAGACATCAGCCTGGAAGAGGCAGTAGAATTCCCGGTGGTATAACGCCAGAGGATTTTCTGGAAATAACAGAAATACTTAGGAGAATTCTGCGAGACCTAGACCAAGAGCTAAGAAATCCACGTGCAACTCGCGCCAACAATGACGGGAGGCCCAAAGAGCTGCATATCCGCATCAATGAGAGTGACAAGCCGTTCCCCTTTCCTGTCTTCGCGGGTTGGGTTGAGGCGGATGATGTGAGACGGACGAGAGAGGATTGGAATCATCCGGATCCAGGCCTACATCGCTTCGGAGACGACGTCTATTCTGAGATCTACGGGGAAGCCTTTCGCTTTGCTAATCATCCGAAGAGAAACGAGCATTTTAGGTTCAGGGATTGGGAAAAAGGCGAATTACTCGAGAAGCGTTCTGGAGAAAAAGCTACGGACCCGAAGGCGGGAAACAGGTTCCAAACCTGTCTTGCCATTGTGGCTAGGGTAGGCGGTCAACTTCGCGCTGTTGGAACGCTAGTTGTGGGCTTTCGTCACAGGCCGTCGAACAAGTCGCTCACTAAGACCCAAAGAATATTGAGAGAGTGGGCCAGAGAACCTGATACTACCGATGCGCGCGCTGCCCTGGTCAATTTTCTGACAAGAAGGTTTGACCTTGGTGGACCGCGTCTTAGAGATTCGAATTGGGTGGCCCGTATTTAGGGTGTGGGTAGCTAATGGCGCGGCTCAAACGCCTGCAGGTGCATAGGAGGAGTCCTCCATTAGAGGACTCGGGCGTCAAGAAAGAGTTATTGGGACGGACCCGGGAACTGGCCGGCCTCCTCGCGATTTCTCAAACCGCAACTCAGTCCCTCGAGACGGAAAAGATACTCAATGATACATTAGACAAATCTTTGGAGCTGCTCCACTTTGATGTGGGTTATGTTCGCACTCTGGATCCCGAAAAGAAAAATTTGGTTGTCAGAGTAGCCAGAGGTCTATCCTCCCCTGAATTCTTAAACACCCCCGTCCCCTTGGATTCTCCTCACCCCATTGTTGGGAAAACTGTCTTCGAAACACAAAAGCCTTACATCTGCGCTGACATACGGAAAGATCCGATGTTTAAGGCCCGAACCATGGAAAGAGAGGGGATGATCTCCGTAGCCATGGTTCCCATTATCTCCAAGCAGCGTGCCATGGGTTTTCTCGCGATTGGGAGCAAAAACTTCCACAGATTCACCAAGAGTGAAATTCGTCTCTTGTTGGCGTTCAGCTCCCAGCTTGGCGCAGCGCTGGAAAATGCCCAGCTCTACGACATTGGCCAGGCTCAAGCCGCCCAGCTTTCCGAATGGAACAAGACTCTGGAGCAGCGCGTGCAGGAGCAGGTGGGGCAGCTCGAGCGTTTGGGACGGCTCAAGCGTTTCTTCTCCCCTCAGCTTGCTGAGCTGATTGTCTCCGGCGGCGCCCAAGACCCTCTCAAGAGCCATCGGGCAGAGGTTACAGTGATCTTCTTGGACCTGCGGGGCTTTACCGCCTTTGCCGAGGCTGCGGAGCCCGAGGAAGTCATGAGCGTCCTGCGGGAGTACCACGAAGAGATGGGCAAGCTGATCCTTAAGCACGAGGGGACTTTAGAGCGCTTTACCGGGGACGGCATGATGATCTTCTTCAACGACCCGGTGCCGGTGCCGGACCCGGAAGAGCGGGCGATCAGGATGGCGCTCGCGATGCGCGAGCGAGTAGCCGAGCTTACCGTCAAGTGGCGCAAGCAGGGCTACGAGCTCGACTTCGGCGTTGGAATTGAGCAGGGCTACGCGACTATCGGCGGCATCGGCTTCGAAGGACGCTTGGACTACGGTGCCATTGGCACCGTGACTAACCTTGCCTCCCGTCTTTGCGGTGAAGCAAAGCCGGGTCAGATCTTGATTTCCCAGCGTTTGCTGGGGATGGTGGAGGGGTTTGTTGAGGCGGAGCCTGTGGGCGAGCTGACCCTCAAGGGCTTTAGCCGCAGCGTCCCGGCGCACAATATCCTCCAGCTTAAGGGCTAGATTGTTAGTGCTCTAACTCTACCTCACTCTTGTCAACTTCCATTGAAGATGACAGCACGCGGCTCTCTGTCAAAAAGTGTGGTCGAGAAAGGGTGTGCCCGCCTCTCAGCGCTGACAGCACGCTTGAGCCTCTCGGCGTAAGTTGTTAAGTTTAATCGCGGCTTTGTTTATGGATGCTCGGTTGCGAGAGGGCATACGTCTGTTTAATGAGGGCCGTTACTTCGAATCGCACGAGTCGATCGAGGATTTTTATCTCCGCGCCGATGAAAAACATAAGCCGTTTCTCGAGGCGCTCGTTCAGTTAGCGGCCGCGTGCCGGCTGTATCGGGAGTTCGGCGAGATCAAAGGACCGGTCCGTATGATCTACCAAGCGATCATCCGGCTGGAGAACTATCAGCCGATCTACCTGAAGATTAAGGTCAGAAATCTCATCCAGGAGATGGAGGCATGGGCCAAGCGAGCGGAGGCCGATTCTAAGCCCCAGCGCGAAGAGATCCCTAAGATTCGCTTGCGCCGCTTTGTTTTGTTCTGATGAACTCATCGAGTTTACGGGAAAAGATTGTACCCTTTCTGCCGAATGGGCAGGAAGTGCGAAGAATCCACGGTCTTAAAGGGGGAGCGCGAGCCTACCTTCTTTCGCTGTTCGCCAAACAGACGAAACGGCCACTGCTGATTATCACGCCGACGATGCGTGAAGCGGAGAGCCTCTTTTCGGACCTGGCCTTTTTCCTGGGCGAAAAGAAGGATCTCTCTCCGATCGAAAAGCGACTCCACCTTTTACCTGCCTGGGAAGTTCTTCCCTTCGAACGTCTTTCACCCCATCCGGATCAGGTAGCGGCCCGACTGGAGGGACTCTATTACTTGTTGGAGGGACAGGCGCCGATCTTGGTCTCCACCCCTGCGGCTCTGATGCAGAAGGTGGTCCCCAAAGAGAGCTTGAAGCAATCGTATCTCTATTTGGTTAAGGGTGAGGAAGTCTCGCGTGAGAGATTGCTGGAGCATCTCGTAGGTTGGGGGTTTCAGAATGTTCCGCTGGTAGAAGAGCGAGGTGACTTCAGTGTTCGCGGGGGGCTCATCGATCTCTTCCCCCCGGTCTATTCCTGGCCGCTGCGGCTGGAATTCTTTGGCGACAGAATTGATTCCATTCGGGAATTCATTCCCTCCAGCCAGCGTTCTAAAGCCGGCCTGGAAGAGATGCTTCTTTTGCCGGTAAAGGAGTTTTCCTTGAGGGGCGCACATCTGGATCAGGTGCTGCGCGAGATCGACAGGAGCGCCGCAGAGTTAGAGATCAGCCGGAAGGAAAAAAACTCGATTCTCGAATCTCTGAGGGAAGGTATCCCGTTTTCGGGGATGGAATTCTTGCTTCCCTATTTTTATCCTGTGCTCTCTCCGATCTTTGCTTATCTGCCGGCTGAAACTCTGATCTGGCTGGACGAAGCGGTGCAGGTGGAATCCGAAGTGGAGCGATTCAAGAATCTGACTTGGCAACGAGCAGCCAAGGCGAAAGAGGCTGGCCATTTGGCACCGCCGGTGGAGAGTCTCTACCTCAGCGAAACCGAGTGGCACGAGAGCATCGCGCATTTCTCGCAAGTCCAAAGCGACCCGCTCGATATCATGGCATCGAGAGAGGAATCCTTGAGTTCCTTCATGAGCGTGAAATCCTACCTCAATTCGGATCTTCACCAAGAAATCTCCTCGCTTCAGACTCGGGAACCTTCTCTCGCTCCTCTCGTGAGTCGCCTTAAAGAATGGGAGACGGAGAGAGTTCTTTTTGTCGCTCCGACCTCAGGGGATGCCAGCCGGTTGAAGGAGCTGTTGGCTCATTACGAGATGGAGTTTCCACTGGTGGATATGCCCTTTCGTGAGCTCCTTGCGGACAAGCAGCTGCGGCGCGCTCTCCTGGTTGGAGAGCTGACCCAAGGCTTCCGCTTACCCGAAGACCGTTTGATCGTTGTAATCTCGGATGAGATTTTCGCCACCAAGAAGAGTCGGCAAGCAGCGGCCAAGAAAAGCCATCCGAGCCACTTTATCAGCAGCCTGAGCGAGCTAAAGCAAAATGACTACGTCGTCCATTTGGACCACGGGATCGGAATCTATCGGGGGCTTATCTTCCTCAAGGTGGCCGAGGTCGAAGGAGAGTTTCTTCACCTCGAGTACGAGGGAAGCGATCGGCTCTACCTGCCCGTCGATCGCATCAACCTGATCCAAAAATATATCGGCGGGGACGGAGCGCAACCCAGTTTGGACCGGCTCGGGGGGGCTTCATGGGAAAGGGTTAAGGCCAAGACTCGCGAATCGATTCTGGCGATGGCCAAGGAGCTGCTCGAGGTCTATGCCGCCCGCGAGATCGGCGAGGGCCATGCGTTCTCCCCCCCGGATTACCTCTACCGTGAGTTTGAGGCCTCTTTCCCATTCGAAGAAACTCCGGATCAAGAGAAGGCGATTGAGGATGTTCTAAAAGGCATGCAGAAGAAAAAGTCCATGGATCGCTTGATATGCGGAGACGTGGGTTACGGAAAGACCGAAGTGGCCATCCGCGCAGCGTTCCTGGCCGTCATGGAAGGGAGGCAAGTTGCGGTCCTTACGCCCACGACCGTTCTGGCTCAACAGCATCTGCAAACCTTCCGCCATCGGTTTCGCGGTTATCCGGTGCGGGTCGAGATGTTAAGCCGCTTTTTGACCCCCAAAGAAAACCAAAAGGTGCTTGAGGATTTGGGCAAGGGACGGGTGGATATCGTGATCGGGACGCATCGATTGCTCCAGAAAGATGTTCAGTTCAAAGATCTTGGGCTTGTCGTGATCGATGAGGAACATCGCTTCGGAGTGGCGCACAAAGAAAAATTGAAGAAGCTCCGCGCCCTCGTCGACGTAATGAGTCTAACGGCAACGCCCATTCCTCGCACGCTCCACATGTCGCTGGTGGGCATCCGTGACATGAGCATTATCGAGACTCCCCCTTTGGATCGCCTGGCTATTCAAACCTACATCACCCGCTATGATGAGGGAGTCATCCGGGACGCGGTCCTGCGCGAGCTGAATCGCGGCGGCCAAGTCTTTTTTCTTCACAATCGGGTCGAGACGATCTCTCGGATGGCCCAGAAACTATTGGATTTGGTCCCCGAGGCGAAGATCGCCGTGGCCCATGGTCAAATGCGGCCGCGGGAGCTTGAGAAGGTCATGCTGGACTTTTTGGAGAACCGCACGCATGTGCTGGTCTGCTCCGCCATCATAGAGTCGGGACTGGATTTTCCCAATGCGAATACCATCATCATCAATCGAGCGGACAAGTTTGGCTTGGCTCAGCTCTATCAGCTTCGCGGTCGCGTCGGCCGCTCAGACCGGCGCGCCTATGCTTACCTTCTCATTCCGGGTGAGAAGATCATCACGCGCGACGCCGAAAGCCGGTTGCGAGCCATTCAAGAACTCGATGAACTGGGTGGAGGGTTCAAGCTGGCGCTGCACGATTTGGAGATTCGTGGAGCGGGAAACTTACTGGGTAAGCAACAGTCCGGTCAAATTGCCGCGGTGGGCTTCGAACTCTATACGGAGATGATGGAGAAGGCGGTTCGGGAACTTAAGGGCGAGACCCTGCGGCCGCAAGTGGAACCGGAAATGCGCTTGGGGATTCCCGCCTACTTTCCCGAAGATTATATTCCTGACACAAACCAGAGACTCATCTTTTATAAGCGCCTGGCCGGTCTTAGAGATCGCGACGATTTGGAAGAGATCAAGGAAGAGTTGAGAGATCGCTATGGTTCTTTCTCTTCGGAAGTGGAAAACCTCTTTTTGGTGATGTATCTGCGCCATGTGCTCAAGGACTACCTTGTCGAGCAGATCAGCTATCACGATGGGCGGGTCTCGCTGCTCTTTCATCACCAATCGCCCGTCAAAGTCGAGACGCTCCTTGATTTCATGGGTAAGGAAAAAGAACGGTATCGTCTGACTCCCGATGGCCGGCTCTCTTTTTCCCCGCGGCATCAAGACTGGGAAGCGATGGTTTCGGAGATCGTCGATTTCTTGCAGGCGATCCGGAAGTAGCGATTTCTTCAGGGTAAGTCGACTATAGTCTGTAGGCGAGGTAGCGGAGGGCGAAGTTGACGAGGCTCAGAACAATCGCTCCGAAGAAGGCGGACCAGAACGAATGCACGGCAAAGCCGGACACCACGGACGCCGCGAACATGAGCATCAAGGCGTTGATCACCAGAAGAAAGATCCCGAACGTAAGGATGGTAAGAGGCAAAGTGAGGATCTTGAGAATGAACCCGAGGGTAGCATTCACCAATCCGATGATAATCGCGGCGATCAGTGCCGTCCCAAAACCCTCGACCTCGAATCCCGGCACGATATGGGCGACGATCATCAGGCTGAGCGCGCTTAAAAGCCAATGAACAAGTAACCCCAGCATCGCAAAATCTATTCTTATTATCGCTATAACAATTAATCAACAGGGATCTGGTTGGTTTTTCGCCACCGGTGTGATAATTAACAATGTTTGATTAGTAACAGACTCTTCCAGGGCTATTGCATGGTCAGAGGATCGCTTTCGCACGGTTTTATTTTTACCCTCCTGCTGCTGCTTTTCCCGGTTTCGCCGCATGCCAAGGTCGTGGAGCAGGTGCTTGTGGTTATCAACGGGGAGCCCTACACGCTCTCGAATTTCAAGGATTATGCGAAAACGAAGACGGGGGGTGAATTTCCCAAGGGAGATCTGGACAATATTGAGAAAGAAGATCAGGAAATTCTCGAACAATTTATTACTGAGAAACTCCTGGCGGCTGAGGTCAAGCAGGCGGGGATAAATATTAGTGAACAGGAGATCGATAAGTATATCGAGCAGGTGAAGCAAAGAAACCGGCTCAGCGATGAAGAGCTGACTGCGGCCCTGAAGCAAGAGGGGATGACCCTGGAGGGCTACCGGGCGACGGTGCGTTCAGAAATTGAAAAGAGCGAGATTATCAATCGCCAGGTCATCAAAAAGGTCAATATTACAGCTGAAGATGTAGAGCGCTATTATCGGTTGAACGGGAAGCAATTCGCGGCTCCAGAAAAGATCCGGCTGCGTCATATTCTGCTGTCTATCCGGAAAGAAGCATTGGAAGACTCTGTAAAGGAGGCGTCACAAAAAGCTTCCGAGCTTCGTAGCAGAGCTCAAGCGGGGGAGGAATTTTCTAAATTAGCGCAGGATTTCTCACAGGGTGCGGGTGCCTCTGCAGGAGGGGATATTGGATGGATCAGCCGGGGTAGCTTGGTCAAGGAAATTGAAGAGGTGGCTTTCAACAAATTGTCCGTGGGCGAAATTAGCCAGCCGATTCGGACCGGCCTAGGCATCCATTTGATTAAATTGGAGGGTCGGGAAACCGCCCGTCCTTTACCACTGGCTGAAGTTGAAGGGAAGATCAAGGAAGAACTCTTCGCGAAAGCCCGGGAAGAAAGATTTCAAAACTGGCTCAAAGGAGATCTCAGAAGAAAGCACCGGGTGGACGTGAAGATACCGGGAGTCGGCTTTCGTCCGGAGGAAACAAAAGAAAAAACAGTCGATGCTTTGATGGCTTCTTCGGCCGCTCGAAGGAGCAGAAATGATGATTCAAGCGTTTTGAGCTACTTTAATCCCTTGTCCTACATTTTTAACACAAAGCCGATTGAAGGAGAGGAGGCCGAGGGTGAAGTAAGCGGGCGCAATGTGGTCAGTCTGTTCGGGGTTCCGCTCTTTACCACCGAATCCGGGGAGGTCCCAGATGATCCCCTCGCTCCGCCGAGCGAAAAGTCGGATCAGAAATCTCAAGATTCAGGCGGTTTTTTCTCCTCCATTTGGAAGACTTTGAATCCCTTCTCCAAGTGAGATCCCTTGCCCCCCGGCACCTGTCTGGGGATAATCTAATCGTACAGTTTTAAGAGGATGAGATGACCAAACCCATTGTGGCCATCACTATGGGCGATCCAGCAGGTGTGGGACCGGAAGTCGTTCTCAAAGCTCTGGGCGATCCAGGCGTGAGAAGGGCATGCCGTCCCCTGATTTTGGGGGACTTGGGAGTTCTTCAGCGAACCCATAATGGCCGAGGGAAACGGCCAAACCTGGTTCCATGGAAGTTGGGACAACGGTTTCCGGAAAGGAATAGTTCCACTCCAGTTTACTCGCTTTCCTCTCTATCTGCGGCTCAGTCGCAGCCGGGCTGCCCTTCCAGGGCATGCGGAGAGGCGGCGTATCGCTTTATCAAGACGGCGACGGAACTCGTTCATGCACGATTCGCCGACGCCATGGCGACCGCGCCTATCAGCAAAAAGGCACTTCAGCTAGCAGGATATCCCTATCCAGGCCATACCGAGCTTCTTGCAGAGCTGACGAAGACGCGAGAATGCCGAATGATGCTGTTAGGGGCGCGACTGAGAGTCGTCCTTGTTACCGGCCATCTTCCTCTGGTCAGAGTCAAAAGAGAACTGACGCGTGATCGGATCCGTGTCACCTTGGAGCTTGCTCATCACGCCCTCAAGGCCTATTTCGGTATTGCGCGGCCCCGCCTTGCTGTTGCAGCTTTGAATCCGCATGCGGGTGAGATGGGAATTCTCGGGGATGAAGAGGGGAAGCTGATTACTCCGGTTCTCGAAAATGTCCGGAAGAAGGGAATCCGAGCGGAGGGGCCATTCCCGGCCGACACGTTATTTTTTCACGCTGTCCGAGGGAGTTACGATGCCGTGATCTGCATGTATCACGACCAAGGACTGATTCCGCTCAAGCTGCAACATTTTTTAGGCGGCGTGGCGCTGACCCTGGGTCTGCCCATCATCCGAACATCTGTCGACCATGGGACAGCCTATGACATCGCGGGAAAGAATAAAGCCAACGGCTCGAGCATGAAAGAGGCGATCCTGCTCGCAGCGAGACTTGCACGGGTAAAGAAGAGGTAAGACATCGATCGATGAATCCATCAATCTTTCGTGAGTACGACATTCGAGGTTTGGCCGAGAAGGACTTTGATCGAGACTTTGCCGAGATACTCGGCAAGGTCCATGGAACGATCATTAACGAACGAGGCGGCAGGCGCGTCGCCGTAGGACGAGATTGTCGTTCTACGTCGGATCCCTACGCAGAGGCGGTGATCCAAGGACTTCTTTCTGCAGGTTTGCACGTCTATGACGTCGGCGTTTGCCCGACCCCCCTTCTCTATTTCTCTCTGTTTCATCTCGATCTAGACGGGGGGGTCCAAGTCACCGCCAGCCACAATCCTTCAGAGTACAACGGATTTAAAGTCTGCGTGGGAAAAGAGACTCTTTACGGCTCACAGATCCAGGAGCTCAGGCGTAAGATCGAGCAACGGGACTTTAAGGAGATATCCGGAGGGAGGCGCGAGAGCTATGCCATTATCCCGCCTTACCAGGAGCATCTCTTGCGCGATGTTCCGGCCTTGGCACGCCCGCTGCGGGTCGTTGTCGATGCTGGCAGTGGTGTGGGCGGTCCTGTGGCCCCGCCAATCTTCCGCCGTTTGAAGTGCACGGTCTGGGAGATCGCTTGTATTCCCGATGGCAACTTTCCATTCCATCATCCGGATCCCACGGTACCTGAGAATCTGGAGATGCTTATTGAGAAGGTCAAAGAGGAAGGGGCGGATGTCGGCGTCGCTTACGATGGAGACGCCGACCGCATCGGCGTGGTGGATGAGAGGGGGAACATCCTTTGGGGTGATGACCTTTTGATTCTCTTCGCCCGTGACGTGCTAGAGCGCCATCCCGGTGCCACCGTCATTTCGGAGGTCAAGTGCTCTCAAAGGCTTTTCGACCAAATCGCGCTGCGCGGGGGCACGCCGATTATGTGGAAAGCTGGCCACTCGCTCTTAAAGGCCAAGATGAAGGAAACCAAGGCGCTCTTGGCTGGGGAAATGAGCGGCCACATGTTCTTTGCGGACCGCTATTACGGTTACGATGATGCGATTTATGCTTCGCTGCGTCTTCTCGAACTCTTGGCTCGCAGCGGTCAACCCTTGTCGGCGCTTCTTGCGGATGTCCCCAAGGCCTTTTCGACCCCCGAGATTCGCGTCGACTGCCCGGATGAGAAAAAGTTCAGGATCGCCGCCGAGGCCACGGAGTTTTTTCGTAAACACTATCCTGTGATCGACGTGGATGGAGTCCGCATCCAATTCCCCGAGGGTTGGGGACTCATCCGCGCTTCGAATACTCAACCTGCTTTGGTCCTGCGCTTTGAAGCCAAGAGCGCCGAGAAGCTTGAGGAGTACCGGAAAATTGTCGAGGGGAGGCTCAAGGAGTTCGAGAGCCGCTAGGGAAGTGGATGACAGGCAAGATCATTATCCGGGGGGCGCGGGAGCATAATCTAAAAAACATCAACCTGGAAATTCCGCGCGATCAACTAGTCGTTATCACCGGCGTCTCCGGCTCGGGAAAATCCTCGCTCGCTTTCGATACGCTCTACGCCGAAGGGCAGCGACGGTATGTGGAGTCGTTATCGGCTTATGCGCGACAGTTTCTCGAGCAGATGGAGAGACCGGATGTAGACTCCATCGAGGGACTCTCCCCGGCCATATCGATCGAGCAGAGGAGCGCAGGACAGAATCCTCGTTCGACCGTAGGCACGATTACTGAGATCTACGACTACCTCCGGCTCCTTTTCGCGCGCCTCGGCAAGCCCTACTGCTATCAGTGCGGCAAAGAGATTTCTGCCCAAACCATCCAGCAGATCGTGGATCGACTGCTTGCTCTGCCCCCTCAGACCCAGATCCATATTTTGGCGCCAATTGTCTCAGGGCGAAAAGGCGAATACCGGCAGGAGCTCAAAGCCCTCGCTCAAGCAGGTTTCGCTCGGGTCAAGATCGATCGACAGACCTATGACCTGGGAGAGGAGATTTCGCTAGCCAAGACCCTGCCCCACGACATTGATCTAGTTGTCGACCGCCTCGTGCTCAAGGAAGGAATCGCGAAGCGTTTGGCCGATTCTCTCGAGGTTGCTTCCCATTATGGGCATGAAGTGATCAAGGTCGAAATTCTCAGCGGTCCGACTTCACAAGGAGGCGAGGAGATAACCTTCAGCCAGAAATTTGCCTGTGTGCAGTGCGGTGTCTCCTATCCTGAAATCGCCCCGCGCCTCTTTTCTTTCAACAGTCCTTACGGTGCTTGTCCGGCCTGCGGAGGGCTAGGGGTAAGAATCGACGCAGATGTTGGGACCGAGGATTTTCAATTTTCTGCGAACCATAGCCCTTGCCCGGAATGCAAGGGCACTAGACTCAAGAAAGAGGCCCTTCATATCAAGCTGGGCGGGCAAAACATTGCGCATCTCACGTCCCTTTCGGTCAAAGAGGCGATCCGATTCCTGACCGGCTTGGAACTGAGCGACTACGAGCGAACGATCGGGCAAAGAGTGCTTAAAGAAATCGTGGATCGGTTGAACTTCATGGTCCAGGTCGGGCTTGAATATCTCACACTCGCGAGATCCTCAGCGACACTCTCGGGGGGCGAAGCTCAGAGAATCAGGCTGGCGACTCAGATCGGCTCGAGTCTCACCGGCGTTCTCTACATTCTCGATGAGCCGAGCATCGGCCTCCATCCAAGAGACAACGCGCGACTGTTGGATATTCTTAAGCGCCTTAGGGATTTGGGGAACTCGATCCTGGTTGTGGAACATGACCGGGAGGCCATGCTCCAGGCCGATCATGTCATCGATATGGGGCCGGGGTCGGGACTGCACGGAGGGGAAGTGGTGGCGCAAGGGACGCCGCAGGAAATTATGAAAAATGAGCGCTCGCTCACAGGCCAATATCTTTCCGGCCGTCTGGAAATCCCCGTCCCAAGCGGTCGCCGCAGTGGCGACGGACGGGTTTTGGTCCTCAAAGGGGTGCGGCAAAACAATTTAAAGAATGTCACGGTTGAGATTCCTCTGGGTACGATGACATGCGTTACCGGTGTGTCGGGCTCAGGGAAGAGCAGCCTAGTGGTGGATACGCTCTACACAGCGCTGGCTCAGCGTCTTTACCGCTCGGGCGAAAGATCGGGGTTGTTTCAAGGAATTCAGGGTTGGGAACATTTCGACAAGGTCGTCAGTATCGACCAATCCCCGATCGGCCGGACCCCGCGCTCGAACCCGGCGACTTATACAGGGCTGTTCGATCACGTTCGCGCTCTTTTTTCCCAACTCCCTGAGGCGAGAATGCGCGGCTACAGGCCGGGCCGGTTTTCGTTTAACGTAAAAGGAGGACGTTGCGAGGCATGCGCAGGAGACGGTGTGATCAAGATCGAGATGCATTTTCTCCCTGATCTCTTCGTAACCTGCGAGGTTTGCCGCGGGCGGCGATATAATCGTGAGACCCTGGAGCTGTTGTATAAGGGCAGGAACATCGCCGATGTGTTGGACTTGACGGTCAATCAGGCGCTCGAATTTTTGGGGAATGTCCCGCCGGCACGTCAGAAACTGGAAACTTTGAGGGATGTCGGTCTCGGATACATTCGCATCGGCCAATCGGCCCCGACACTGTCCGGCGGCGAGGCACAGAGAATCAAGTTGTCCCGGGAGTTGAGCCGAAGATCGACCGGCCGGGCGCTTTACATTCTCGATGAACCGACGACCGGGCTCCATTTTGACGATATCAAGAAACTTCTGGGGGTCCTCAATCGTCTAGTAGATGCAGGCAATACCGTCGTTATCATCGAGCATAACCTAGACGTGATAAAATCTGCTGATTACATCATCGATTTGGGCCCCGAAGGGGGTGATCTTGGGGGGGAGGTTGTTGCGACGGGCAGTCCGGAAGAGATTTCGTTAGTGGCCCGGTCTTATACTGGACGATTCCTGGGGCAAATGCTGAAAAGCCTAGCCGCTTAGGATGATGGATTCAAATAAAGGCCTTTAATTTTAGTATCTTATACCCGTACCCAACAATTTCCAAGCGTGGATCAAAAGACTGTTTTGTACCTTGACAGGTGCGATCCGGTTGGATATCTTTATAGTAGACTTAAAAGGTCTGATATAGGTCAATAATGGAGAACCAGGTGCGCATTCCCGTATATATGGATAATCACGCAACGACACCCGTCGACCCCAGGGTGTTAGAGGCGATGCTTCCGTACTTTACAGAGAGGTTCGGCAATGCGGCGAGCCGCAATCACTCCTTCGGTTGGGAAGCGGAGGCGGCAGTCGATGAGGCTCGGGAACAGGTCGCACGCCTGATCAACGCTTCATCGCCGAAAGAGATCATCTTCACCAGTGGCGCCACTGAATCGGATAACCTGGCGATTAAGGGAGTGGCCGAGTCCTATCGAGAAAAGGGAAACCACATCATCACGTGTGTTACCGAGCACAGGGCGGTCCTCGACAGTTGTAGGGTTTTGGAGCGACGCGGATACCAAGTCACTTATCTTCCGGTGGATCGCTATGGGTTTGTTGATCCCGACAAGTTAGGTCAGGCTGTTACAGACAAGACGATTCTCATCTCTATCATGGCGGCAAATAATGAAATCGGTACCATACACCCGATCCGGGAAATGGGTCGCATCGCAAAGCAATATGGAATTCTTTTTCACTGCGATGCAACCCAAGGCGTCGGAAAGGTCCCTATCGATGTCGACGCGATGGGCATTGATCTGCTGTCGATGTCGGCGCACAAACTTTACGGACCTAAGGGGGTTGGCGCTCTTTACGTTCGTTCGAAGAATCCGAAAGTTCATCTCGGCCCAATCCTTGATGGAGGGGGCCACGAGCGCGGAATGCGCTCGGGGACTTTGAATGTTCCAGGAATTGTCGGTCTCGGAAAGGCATGCGAAATTGGACGCCAAGAATTGCCGCAAGAGACGACGTGGCTTACGAAACTCAGGGAGAGGCTAAAGGAGGGGATCTTCAATCGTCTCAATGAAGTTTATTTGAATGGACATCCCACTCAACGCCTCCCCGGAAACGTGAATATCAGCTTTGCCTATGTTGAAGGGGAGTCCTTGCTCATGGGGTTGAAGGAGATCGCGGTATCCTCGGGTGCGGCTTGCACTTCTGCGACCTTGGAGCCGTCCCATGTGCTTCGCGCGATAGGGCTGAAGGAGGATTTAGCTCTGACGTCGATTCGCTTCGGTTTGGGACGCTTCAACACCGAGGAGGAGGTCGATTATACGGTAGGTCGAGTCGTAGAGGAGGTATCCCGACTGCGCCAGCTTTCACCGTTCTATACTTCAGTGAAGTCGGATGATCAGAAGGGACAGGCAGTGGGATTCAAAGCACAACGTGAAAGCGCGTAAAGGAGCGCAACGGAGGTCCATGTATGTCAATTGGAGTTAGCATCACCGACCGCGCGGCTGAAAGAATTAAGAACCTGCTTGCGGCCGAGCAGAAGGAAGGCCGCGGACTGCGGCTGAAGGTCGTCGGCGGCGGCTGCTCAGGGCTGCAATACAAGTTGGATGTCGATCAGCAAAAAGCGGGGGACCGGGTCTTCGAAAAGGAAGGAGCCAGGGTTCTGGTCGATATGAAGAGCCTTCTCTACCTGAACGGCACGGAGCTTGACTACAGGGAAAGCCTTATGGAGTCTGGATTTGTGTTTCAAAATCCCAATGTCAAGAAAGCGTGCGGGTGTGGTGAGTCGTTTACGGTCTAAGGATTTTTAAACGGAATTTTTTGAATTGGAGAATACAAATGGCGACATCAGTAAATAGAGTAGAAGAGTTCACGAATAGGGAATACAAGTACGGGTTCATTACCGAGATCGAGGCGGATACCCTCCCTCGAGGGCTAAACGAGGAGATCATCCGGATGATCTCGGCTAAAAAGAATGAGCCTGAGTTCATGCTGGAGTGGCGACTGAAGGCGTATCGCCATTGGGCAAAGCTGGAAAAATCTCAGGCGGAACCGAAATGGGCCAATATCCACTACCCGTCGATTGATTATCAGAACATCATTTACTACTCGGCCCCGAAGACCAAAGCGGATCGGCCGAAGAGTCTCGATGAAGTGGATCCGGAGTTATTGGCGATGTATGAGAAGTTGGGCATCCCTCTGCGGGAGCAGGAAAAACTCGCGGGGGTGGCGGTCGATGCGGTCTTCGACAGCGTCTCGGTCGCGACGACCTTCAAGGAGAAGTTGGGTCAGCTCGGGATCATCTTCTGTTCTTTCTCCGAGGCGGTGCAGGAGCACCCCGATTTGGTGCAGAAATATCTTGGTTCGGTCGTCCCTTACACGGATAACTTCTTCGCCTCGCTCAACTCTGCGGTCTTTAGCGATGGTTCATTCTGCTACATTCCGAAGGGAGTGCGCTGTCCGATGGAGCTCTCGACCTATTTTCGCATCAACGCTGCTGAGACCGGCCAGTTCGAGCGCACGTTGATCGTTGCCGAGGAAGGCAGTTACGTGAGTTATCTCGAAGGATGCACAGCGCCGATGCGGGATATCAATCAGCTGCATGCCGCGGTGGTGGAGCTGGTCGCGTTGGATAACGCTCAGATCAAGTACTCCACGGTCCAGAACTGGTACCCGGGCGACAAGGAGGGCAAAGGCGGCATCTATAACTTTGTCACCAAGCGAGGGAAGTGCCTCGGGAAGAATTCCAAGATCTCGTGGACTCAGGTAGAGACCGGGTCGGCGATTACCTGGAAGTATCCGAGCTGTATCCTGCAGGGGGACAATTCTGTGGGAGAGTTCTACTCGGTGGCTTTGACCAACAACTATCAGCAGGCGGACACGGGAACTAAGATGATCCACATTGGAAAGAATACCAAGAGCACGATCATCTCAAAGGGGATTTCGGCCGGTCATGGGCAGAATACCTATCGCGGCTTGGTAAAGATTATGAAAGGTGCGACCGGAGGGCGCAATTACTCGCAATGCGATTCGCTCCTGCTCGGTGATAAGTGCGGCGCTCACACTTTTCCCTATCTGGAGGTGATGAATAGTGCTTCGCAGGTCGAGCATGAAGCGACGACTTCAAAGATTGGCGAAGATCAGCTTTTCTACTGCAGGCAGCGCGGAATCTCTCCCGAAGATGCAGTGAACCTGATCGTTAACGGCTTCTGCAAGCAAGTTTTTCGTGAGCTTCCAATGGAATTTGCCGTGGAAGCGCAGAAGCTTCTTGGCGTGAGCCTTGAAGGCAGTGTGGGGTAAGAGGAAATGGAGTACTGGAGCGCTGGAGTAGTGGGTAATCCATCACTCCAACACTCCATCGCTCCAAAGGCTCAGTTATGAATCCTGTGGTCTATTTCGATAACAATGCGACTACGCGTCTTCTTCCCGAGGCGTTCGAGGCCATGCGCCCCTATCTGACGGAGCTTTACGGGAACCCATCGAGCATCCATCGCTTCGGGAGCGGGGTGGCACGCAAAATTCAGGAGGCGCGCGAGCGGATCGCCGCACTTCTCGGCGCGGCGGATCCGATTGAGATTATCTTTACGAGCGGCGGAACAGAAGGCGACAACGCGGCGGTCCGGGGGATTTTGGAGTCGTGTCCGGAAAAGCGCCACATTGTGACCACGCGAGTCGAGCACCCGGCGATATTGG
The DNA here is from genome assembly GCA_036004365.1 of Binatia bacterium. Classification (GTDB taxonomy): domain Bacteria; phylum Desulfobacterota; class Binatia; order UBA9968; family UBA9968; genus DP-36. The sequence goes on along the minus strand of DASYRN010000113.1, from coordinate 10,709 downwards.
GCCTCTGCCAGCATCTGGAGAAAAAGGGATACCGGGTGACCTGGCTCAATGTGGATAAGGATGGCTTGCTGGATTTGGACCAGCTAAGGGAATCGCTAACGGCAGAGACAGCCCTGGTAACCATTATGTATGCCAATAATGAGACTGGGGTGATCTTCCCTATCAAGGAAATCGGTGAAGTCGTCAAAGCGAAGGGAATACCGTTCCATGTGGACGGCGTGCAGGTGGCGGGAAAGATGGCTTTGAATCTGAAAGAGAGCCCTATCGATCTCCTTACGGTATCGGGTCATAAGTTCCACGGGCCGAAAGGTGTCGGAGCGATTTACGTCAGGAGGGGAATCACGTTTCGCCCTTTCATTCTGGGCGGGCATCAGGAGAGGAACCGCCGGGCGGGAACCGAAAATGTGGCCGCGATCATGGGGATGGGCAAGGCCGCTGAGGTCGCTTTGAGCTCGATGGGAGAAGATGAGCCGAGGGTGCAGCGGTTGCGGGATCAGTTGGAGCACTCCTTGCTGAGTTCGTGCCCGGATTCACGGATTAACGGCCATCGAGAGGGGAGACTGCCAAACACTTTGAACATAAGTTTCAAATTTCTTGAAGGAGAGGCGATCTTGGTTCTTCTCGACCAACAGGGGATATGCGCGTCCACCGGATCTGCCTGCACCGCGGGTTCGGTGGAGCCATCGCACGTGCTTCGCGCCATGGAGGTCCCGCCTGATTGGATCCAGGGGGCCGTGCGCTTCAGTTTGAGTCGTTATAACACGGAGGAAGAAGTAAAGTTTGTAGGCGACAAGATGCCCGGAATCATCCATCGTCTTTTGGAGCTTTCCGCGGTCGGAAAATTGGGAGATCAACCCGAATACCCGCGGCGCGACCGCGCAACGGGCAATATCGGGGCAAGGAGATAAGCCAATGGGTGTGATGCAGATTCCTCGAAGAGTCGATTATGGCCTGCGAGCGATGATTTATCTGGCGACCCAAAATCCAGAAAGGAGCTGCTCCGTGAGTGAAATTGCATCACAGCAGAACGTTCCACGCAAGTTTTTGGAAAAGATCATACGGGATCTCATCCGCTGCGGGCTGGTCAAATCGAAGCGCGGCCCGGACGGCGGCTATACTCTGACCCGATCGCCCCGGGAAATTTCCTTTCGGGACGTTATCGAGGCGCTCGAGGGTCCCATAGCGGTGAATGTCTGTATGGACCAACAACTGAGCTGCAGCCACCTGCCCCGGTGTGCGATGTTCGGAGTCTGGAATGAGGTTCAACGGAGAATCATTGAAGTTTTCGCTAATACCACACTGGCCGATCTCCAACAGGTTCCGGGTCAAGCTCGCTTGAACTCCTCTTCTCTTTCGAGTGCGGCATGAATAGCAAGTGTCGAAACCATCGCAGGCCGCACCCGATAGGGAGGTGGTTCTTTTATGATGTATGAAACAAGCCTTAGCGCGGAGGAGAGACTAGCTTCTCTCTTTCAACCGGACACGCTTATTTCCGAGCAGTATCTGGATACGTTCCGCAGACGGTCTCATTTGGAGCCGGAAAAGCGGCTGATGTTGGCGGTCTTGGAGGACGCGGTTGCCTGTTTCCAAAAGTATGTCTCGGCGCGAGATCACAGAGGAAAAGCGATGTTCCTTGAGGCGGAAGAGTGGATTTTAGAAAAGGGCAGCGACTGGCTCTTATCTTTCGAGAATATCTGTGAAGTTTTGGGGATGAACCCTCACTACGTGCGTCAAGGTCTGATGCGCTGGAAAGAAATGAAACTCGGACAGCGACCCCGAGCCAAAGTCTATCGTCTGAATCCGAGGAGAACGCGTAAAGGCGGAGCGGGTATTCCACGTCGGCACGGGCAAAGGCTGCTTAAAGTCGCTAGCCGTTAAGGTCTGTCTTGTTTCTCTCGCAGACCTATTTTTTTCTTCTTCTCTCCTGAGCAAAAAAGCTATAACATCGGCTGGCTGTATGGCTAAGGGAAAAGAGCGCTTGTCCATAGGAACATTTTTCTATTGGCTGCGCTACCGTGTAGGAGAGTATGGCCTCAGGGGGCTTGTGCGGCTTCTTCCCTGGATTCCCTATTCCGTGCTTACGTTTATCGCGGCATGGTCCGCCCGCATCACTTTTGCCATTTGGTTGAAATATCCAACGAGAATGGAAGAAAATCTTGCGGCAGCGATGGGAAAAGAGATTCCGACGCCAGAGGAGAGGCGCGCGTTCGCCCTTAAGGCATGGAAGAACCTTGCGCACGGCGCTCTTGAGGCGGCCGTAGCTACGTTTACTCGATCAGAGAAAATTCTCTCTGCGGTGCGCATTGAGGGGGAGAAAAACCTGAAAGAGGCCTTCGCAACGGGCAGAGGGGTCGTAGCGCTTAGCGCCCATCTCGGAAACTTCACGATGATCGGCATTATCCTGGCTGCGGCCGGATACCCTTTCCATGTCGTCGTCAAGAATCCACGGGACAGCAGATTTGCCCGCCTGATGGATCATTACCGGGCGGTGGTCGGGATAAAAAGCATCTCGTCCAAGCCACGAAACCAGGCTGCGAGGGAAATCCTTAAGGCCCTGAGAAAAAACGAGATCGTTCTTCTGATTGCCGATGAGTTTAAGTCTGGAGGCGTCGAGGTGGAATTTCTGGGGCTCAAGGTATTTGCCCAACGAGGGCCCATTACGCTCGCGATGCGTGCGGGCGCCCCGTTGATTCCGATGTTTGTCACGCGTGACGAGAACAATCGTCTCACCCTCCATATCGAACCCCAACTGAATCTGGTCCAGACGGGGCAGGTACAGGATGATGTGGATGCCAACGTAGCGCTCTTTACCAGCCAGTTGGAGATGATGGTGCGCCGCTATCCCGACCAGTGGACCTGGCTCGGCTTCCAGCAGAATGGAACGAGACCCAGAATCAAGACGGGAGTCTCCCGGTCTTCTGTGCCCAAGCAGCCGGACCCGTTGGCTTCCTAGGTACCTATTTCTCCCCGATCACCACGCCTCGTGTGGGGCAAAGTTCGCCAAAATAAACGCGCGGGCGCCCCACCGTCATACCCGCGAAGCGGGTATCCAGAAGTTTTTGATTTGCCTGGATTCCGGGTCGCGCTTCCGCCAGAGGCGGATCAGCCTTAGGCTGAAGCTAAATCGCCAGCTTGTCCGGAATGACGCCCAAACTGTTCAACGGATTTCGGGAATACTACACTAGTTCTTGACAACGATAGGGGAAGGGTTATATGCAGCAGGCGCATGCCGGGCCGACAGACCGTGAAAATTATTCTGGCGTTGCTGGTAGCTTTATCCATCTTTCGCCCTTCATCCGTTTCGGCCAACCCGTACCTCGCAAAGCCAGGAGAAGCGCAGGCGAAAGCGCGCGCGGCGACCTGTGCTCTGAGCGGCGGATTCATCCATCTCTATGCCGCCCTCGACAACGGGCTATTCGATAAATACGGCATCAAGGTTGAGTTCGTCTCGATTCGTGGAAGCGGCGTCTCGCTGGCCGCACTGGCTGCTGACGAGATCCAGTTTCTCTACTGCGCGGCTGACGCCACGGTACCCGGCATGGCCACTGGCAGCGACGCCAAGCTGATAGGAGCGCCGCTTGTAGGTCTCCCCTGGGTCTTGCTTGCCCGCAAGGATATAAATCGACCGGAGGATCTAAAAGGCAAGAGCATCGCCGTCACGCGCCCCGGTGACTTGACGTTCCGCTTGGCCAGAGCGCTGCTCAAGAAGTTTAACCTGACGGAGGACGAGGTGAGGATTCGTCCCGTCGGCGGGACCGGCCAGGTCGAGCCGTTCAATGCCATGCGCGCCGGCATCGCCGAGGCCTGTCTGCTCACGCCCCCTCTTGATGTTCGCGCGAAAAGAGATGGTTTCAATTTGATCTACCGGCTTAACGATCTCGGTATACCCGCCGTCTATAGCTCGCTACACACCAATGCTAAGTCATTGAGGGAGCGTTCAGCGGTGGCGCAAAAGTGGGTAGCAGCGATGGCTGAGTCGATTCATTTCGTCGAGAAAAATCCCGACAAGGGTAAGGCGGCCGTGAGCAAGGCGCTGAAGCTCAACGATCCGGAGGCGCTTCAGTCTGCCTATGATGCCTATGCGAGGATGCTGGTCAACCGGCGCATGGTCGTGCCGGAACAGACCGTAGCCGGAGTGATAGAAGTCGCGCGCGAGCAGGGAACGAACGTGAAGAGAAGAGCTGCCGAGATCATCGACAACGGCTTCGCCGAAAATCTGGACAAGAGCGGCTTTCTTAAGGAGATTTGGGGCGGCGAAGTTCCACGATAGCTTTTTCCTTTGCCTTGTTGGCTCTGCTGCTTTTTTATTTTTCTGTCGGCTTACGCCTCCCTATTCCCTTCTTTCCATTGCCGGCGCGTAGTTACCGCTCAGCAACATGCCGCCGCCGGGCACTGGGTTGTCTATCTTCAGCACGTGATACGTCAACCACATCTCGGCGGCCAAGGCCCAGACGACTTTGATTTTCAAATCGCGCTCGAGGAATTCGATGGCGGGCGCCGCGTCCCAGCCGCCCCCGTTGATGTAAATAGCGTCCACCGACGGCATCTGAAGCAGCCCCTTCTTGCAGTGGCGGTAGACGTCCATGTGGGAGACTTCGTCCAATGCCCGAAGTGAAGTCGTGTAAAGACCCGAGCTCTCGCCGGTCATGCTCAAGCCGGGGATCAACTCCGACTGTATCCCAAAACGGGAGAAGTAATTTACGATGGCCTGGTTGAGCTCGTCGCCGTAGTAGGTCGCGACGGCGACTTTCCGAACCCCGAGAGCCTGAAGAGCGATGGCATGGGGTTCCATGGGCGTCAGCACGGGCAGACCGATCTTTCGTGAAAGATCTCCCGCCCACTGGCGCTCGAAATCGAGGCCCTTGAGCAAAAACGGCGGCGTTCCACTGACCGAGATAATATCACAGCCGACTTCTTTCAGTTGGATGGCCAGCTCCTCCGCCCGTTTGAAACCTTCGAGAAAACTTTCCCTCTTCTCGGTCCGAAAACCGATAAACGTAGGAACGATCTCAATGCCCTCCGGCGCGTGCTTGTACCAGTAGGCGAAAGACTTTCCGCGATGGGTCGGCTTGATCAAACCAATGCGCGCTCGCCATGCAACCATTCGGATTCCCTCCTTGTCGATTCCTTCTCCACCGACCCGCGGCACAGGTTCCGTCTGGGGCGGCTCATGAATCGCGGCTATCACCGCACGGTGCGAATGTCAAAGCAGAAGAGAGTGTTGAACAACTCTCTTACAGGCTGGTCAAGAAACAAGGATGAAGTATGAAGGTGGAAGGATAAATGTGCGGCGGGCGATGAAACGAAGTTAGCCGAAGTTTATTGGCCCGTCGCTACGGCCTGTCGCTTTCTGCCAGGGCCTATTGAGGCTCGCGAAGCACAGTCCCGCCACGATGTACAGGACGACGAGGGACCAGAAGAGCGGCTCATAGGTTTTCCAGCGGTCGAAGATCGCTCCGGCGATCACCGGACCGAGAACTCCTCCCCAGGTGTAAAACAAAGTCATGTAGCCGCGGATCTTGGCATAATGCTTCCTGCCGAACAAATCTCCGACCACGGCCCAGCCAAGCGGGAAAGTAGTCTCCACGGCGGCAAAAAAAACCGTAAACAGGCACAGCGACCAGAGCGAGCTGCTGACGATGGGTAGGAACATCGCGCCGGCGGCGGCAAATAAGATGAATGCGCTCATGCGGGGCTTGTTCGCTTTGTCGGCAAGCCAGCCCAGGATAAGCGTCGACGCCATGCCGAGAAATGCATAGACGCTCAGCAACAAGGCCGCCTGCGGCTGGCTCAATCCTTTCCAAACCATGATGGGCACGAAATGAACGGAGATCGCATGATAGGAGCCGTTGCGAATACCCGCCGCCACCACCGATGCCCAGAAAGCGAAGGACCGCAGCGCCTCGGCCACGGTGACTTCGACTTCCGATGGGATCTTCTGCTGTTGGCCGTCTTTGCCAGGTCCCGGGCGCGCAGGTTCGTCACCGTCGGGCAGTAGTCCCATGCTTTCCGGCGACCGGTGAATCGTGAGACACAGCGGTATGCCGATCACCAGGAACAAAAGGCCAGCGATGGCGGCCCCCCAACGCCACCCCCAGGCTTGTACAATGACGCTCAGGATCGGGGCGACGAGAACGCCGCCCAGTCCGAAGGCCGCGCTGCTGACGGTGATGGCACGGGCGCGATGTCGGATAAACCAGGTATTGATCAACACCATGGGCCCATGCATAAAGCCGCCGGCGTGGGCGAGAGAGACCACGCCGAGATAGACGATTAAGAAAGTTGCGTAGCTGTCGACCTGGGAGAGCAGCAGGTAGCCGGTTCCCATGAGTAAAACCGCCGCCAGCATGATCGGCTTTGGCCCGTAGCGGTCCAGCAAATGACCGATGATGGGTCCTTCGACGGCGCCTTCCGCGCGCGCCAATGAAAAAGCCAACGAGGTCGAGGTTCGGTTCAGGTTTAAATCTTGGCTGAGAGGAAGAAAAAAAACCGTAAAGCCGAAACTATGAAGTCCGGCGCCGAGCACGCGCAAAGCGGAAGAGGCGGCCACCATGCGCCAGCCGTAGAAGAGTCCAGTTAGTTTCTTGAGCAAGAGAACGGTCCTGTGGCGGATATTCGGAATCTAGTGTCGTGTCTCAGAAGTTCACAGAATAAGTCGGCGTCTCCCTTTCGTCATTACCGCGAAAGCATGTCCTGAGCACAATCGAAGGGCGGTAATCCAGTTTTCCTTGTGTTTCATGGATTCCGGCTCGCGCTAGCTACCGCCAGCTTAGCCGGAATGACGGCAAACTTCACCCTAGTGACTTGGTAAAAAAACTGTTGCTGGCAGCTCAAAAAGATCTCAGAGGCGAGGCGCGCGAACAATTGATGAGCGGCGTACTTAGGGAGTACGTTGGAGCGAGGCAATTGATGGTTCGACAGGCTCACCATGCACGGGTCAAACATAATAAGTGACTTCACCTCTTAGCCGTTCATCCTGAGCCAGGTCGAAGGATGAGGCTTTTTCAGCAGCCTGAAAGCAGGTTAGACCATAACTTGAACGAAAGCGATGAATCGCAACTCTGTAGCTTACCAAATCGCTTCTGATTTTACTTTTTACTTTATCTAAGAGGAAAAGGATCTGTACCGGCAAGCTTTTGATACAGCTGAACGACCTCTTTATCTCGGGGCAATTCTTTGATCACCCGCTCTAGTTCTTCGCCGCCAAGGGGGGCAGGATCGTCGCCCATAAGTTTTCTATACTCTGCGGGAAATTCCGGATCCGCAAACGCCTTGCGCATGGCTTCCCGGATGACCTGGACACGTTCTTTGGGCGTTCCCGGAGGGAATATGTATGGCCAGCGCGGGTACTGGAAGGCACGGAACATGTCAAGTAGCTTTCGTTCCGTCTCCGACTTGGCAAAGCTCCCTAGTTCGGGCAGGTGAGCAAACGAAGGATGATAACGGCCCTTTGGAACCGTAAGCGTAGTATGGAAGTGAACCAGCTTCTTTTCGATCCACTCAGGGTTCTCGATGACAAATCGGGCCGCCCCGGTCGCGTGAGCATCCAGCTCGCCACGCATGAGAGCTATGTAAATTTCAGGACCGGTAAAGCCGGTCACGAACTTCGGCTCTTTCACATTAAGAAGATACGCGACGAAGCGCGCCGTGACATAGACCGGATGCCCCACCGCGTGAGCGCCAAACCTAAGGCCGGTTGCAGCTCGTACTTTCTCAAGAGTATCCAACCCCTTGTCCCCCTTCGTATAGAAGATGTAGGGGTCACCGGTGTCCGTCGACCCGAGATAAATAAATTTATCCAAATCATAGGCGGTGCCGGGGAGGCTCAAGATCGGTCCTACCACCAGTCCCGCCCCGATCGATCCTATAGTCAGTCCGTCGGGCCGAGTAGAACTATAGATGACGTTTGCGGCCTTTCTCCCGGCGGCGCCTTCTATGTATTCCATCATCAAGCTGGGTTTTCCGGGGATATATTTTTCCAGAAACTTCATCAGTGCTCTCGTCTGGAACTCTCCGGAACCTCCGGGCCCGCCGCCGCGAATTATTTTGATTGTTTTCCCCTTGTAGAAATCCGCTTGGGAGAAAGCCTTACCGGCTGGCAAAATAGCCACTAGCCCAACCAAAATCACGTGAATGAACGCGTAAAACGCCAACCTGTTAATTGTATTCATGGACACCTCCGCGAAATGGGTGTTGGAGTGTGGGAGTATTGGAGTATTGGGTTTTAAATGCATCACTCCATCAGTCCAGTTACTCCAGTCTTTGCTACGATTACACCGCCAAGGTCAAGAAAGTAAAGATGGAGACATCTTTACAGGCCGATCAAAAAGATCCCAGGTGCAAGGCGCGTGAGAAACCGACGAGGCGGAGGCGTACTTAAGCAGTACGTTGGAGCGAGGCAATTGATGGTTCGACAGGCTCACCATGCACGGGTCAAACATAATGAGTGACTTCACCTCTTAGCCGTTCATCCTGAGCAACGTCGAAGGGTGAGGCTTTTTCAGCAGCCTGAAAGCAGGTTAGACCATAACTTGAGCGAAACCGAGGAATCGCAATCTCTGTAGCTTACCAAATCGGTTCTGGTTTTACTTTTACCTTTTCACTTGTCTTACCCCTTAGGCCTTCCGCCTCACGTCTCACGCCTATCTGGTTGACACTTGAGCCAATCTCGGAAAAACTGGTTTAGTCCGATGACCTCAGAACGGCAAAAGCGGGAAGAAGAGATCGAGAGGCTCCTGAGTGGGACGGGTCTAAGCCGGGAGCCGGATGTCGCTTTCGAGGAAAAAGTCAGGAAAGCCACTGCCGCGATCGGCGAGAAAGAAGCACGCAGGATCCAGAAGACTGAGCGGTCGGGGCGGCTTAAGCGACCCATTAGCCCGGCCACAGCCGGAGTGTGGCTACTCGTGCTCGGAGTGGGGCTGGCGTTTTCCATGCCGAACGTGGGAACGTTGGTTATCCTTTGCGGCATCGGTGCGATTGTCTGGGCTAATTTTTGGAAGTCATCCAAAAAGTAACCTGTCCCTTCTCCCCCTAGCCTATTTCTCCCAAATCCTCTCAAGGATTTCCTTTTGCTTTTCCGTCAATTTCCGCCCCTGCCGCAGCTGTCTCGCCAGGCTACCGATGAAGTCGCGCTCCCAGTCCGTGAATTTACGGTCGTCTGCTTCTTCCCGCAGGCAAGCGATGAGGTACTCTTCGCGCGACTTTTGTTGTTCAGGCTTCTCGGGCTCTTTGGGGGTGGCTCTAATCAAGCGTAAAGCCATGATGCGACGCTCCGTAACTTCAGCCAAAATTTTCTTTACATTAGAGCCGAAGCGAACTTGGCGTCAAGAAAAAAAAGACTAAAAGTCTACGGGTCATCGTATACGCTTCAGTCCGACCGGCATCGTCCCCCTCGGTCCGGAACTTGAATTCATGCAGCCGAGATGAAGTGGATTCTCTTGATCGCTTGACATCTTTAGCCCCCGACGAGACCGTCAAGCGGCGCCCTTCCCCGCTTGACATACCTTGATTCGGAATACGTTGTCCAATATAAATCGGAGTCGTGCCCATCCTTTCGACGAGCGGGCTGGTCCGGCATTCCCTATAAATTTCGACGTTTCGCGAATTCTCGAAACGTGGATGTATTCACGATTCACGAGCACGTTTTTTTACTTTTGCCTTTTTACTTTATCTTACCTCTCACGCCTCATGCCTCACGGCTCACGCCTCACGTTTTTTTTGGGCTTCGTCGTATTTTGCATCGCGGCCTATCTCCTCCATCGTGCGCTCAGCGCGTACGACCCCGGCGAGATCGTCCAATCCATCTTCGCCATCCCGCTGCCGCGCCTTGCGCTGGGAGCGCTGTTCGTCGCCTGCAGCTACTTCTCGCTCACGCTCTTCGATGCGCTCGCTGTTCGCTACATCCGCGCCAAGCTTCCGTACCGGCGTATCGCGCTAGCCTCTTTCACGGCTCTCTCGATCGGGCACACGCTCGGCTTGGCCGCCGCCAGCAGCGGCGCTATCCGCTACCGCTTCTACTCCCGTTGGGGCATCGACGCGGGCGACATCGCAAAGATCATCGTTTTCTGTGCGATGACCGCCGTCTTAGGCCTGAACACGCTGCTGGGACTCGCGCTGTTGATGCAGGCGGATGTGGCGGCGAAGCTGCTGGGCTTCAACCGGGCGGTCGCCTTTGCCTTCGGCGCCGCCTGCCTTACGTTCACCGCGCTGTACGTGGGGCTCGCGGCCGTGCTGCGCCGGCCGCTGACCATCAAGCGATGGAAGATCTCGATGCCGCCGGTCAAGCTGGCGCTGGCGCAGATTTTCATTGGCGCGTTGAACTTCTGTTTCGTCGCCGCGGCGTTGTACCACCTGCTACCGCCGACCGCTGGCATCGGATATTTCGCCGTCGCCGCAGTGTACGCCATCGCCAACTTCGCAAGCATCGTGAGCCACGTGCCAGGCGGGCTCGGGGTGCTCGAGGCTGTGGTCATTCACCTGATGCCGGAGGCATCCGTGATCGGCGCCCTTGTAGTTTTCCGCGTGGTTTACTTCCTCGTGCCGTTCACGATTGGCGTAGTTGTGTTCGCAGCTTACGAACTGGCGCAGCGCCGATCATGAGTGACCCTGATTGTTCCTGAATCCAGCCTATCTGGCCGATAGGAGATTGGTTTTTTTGAGCGCGTCGACCACGGTATCCACGTAGCGCTTAATCTCTTTGTTGATGTCGC
>DASYRN010000112.1:0-12699 GCA_036004365.1 Binatia bacterium | reverse complement strand
CACCAAAACGAGTGGGTATCGTCTGAGAATCGGTTTATTGATCCGGGCACCTATGACGCGTGTGTTGAGCCAGGACTAAGGCCGGATCCACGCGGGACGCTTTTCATGGGATGTGATGCCAGTGTCAGGCGGGACTCCACGGCCATCGTTGCCGTCAAATATGATGAGTCGACGGACAGGCTGATTCTCGCCGATCATAAGATCTGGACGCCCGCAGCGGGGCAGTCAATCAACCTGGAAGCGACGCTCGAAGTTTACTTAAGACGCATCTATAGCGCTCAGTGTCCATCACTGCAAAGACTCCTTTGCGCTGGTCGATAAAAGTTCCATCGAAGAGCAGATAACGATAAGTCGATAGCTCTATACGGTTTGGTGGAGGACGTTGCAGCCAATGTTCGATATTCGCCTGAGGGTAGAAATACTGTGACCGCTCTGAGCGGCAAGTTGCCTCAGCGTGTAGCCCTCGACAACCCAGCGCTCGAACCAGGTGCGTTGATGCAGGTGCTTGTTGAGCGTGTTCTTCCAGACGAAGCAACCACCGCAGATCAGACAAAGCCAACGGTGCTTTTGTTGCCGAGTTTTTCCATGACGTTGCACTTGCGAAGAGCGACAGCGTGGACAGTGCTTTTTTTGTCATCGAAACACCACCATTGTTGAATGGCGTCAACAATAGTACAGCTAACATGGCGTCGCCAAATAAGTTTATGATAACTTTACCAACACTTTTTGAGCATTATTCCCATGACGAGTGTCCATTCTGAGCCCTTCGTTTGTCATACTAAACCGCTTCGGTTGTCACTTGAACCCCTTCGGCTGTCATGCTGAACGAAGTGAAGCATCTCAGGGTAAACTCCGAGAACCATCTCAGGGCAGACGCCGCGAAAAGTGTTGCCGCAAATTGGTTTCCAGGTCTCAAGATGCCTGCTATCGAAATGTTCAAAGGGCGAAATAGATATTACTGTTGCGGGGGCGTGCAGTCTCTCTCACGCGATATTGGACATAAGTTGGAAAAAAATGATAAAGGGTGATGGCTGACGAAGGAAAAACGAAGAGGAGGCGTCAAGTGGCGATAAAAGTCGTAGGCAGGCCTACACCGAAAATTGAGGGCGTAGAAAAAGTTACCGGCAAGGCGATTTATACAGTTGATGTGACGTTACCCGGGATGCTGTGGGGAAAAGTACTACGGAGCCCTATTCCCTATGGCCGCATCAAACAAATCGACATAAGCCAAGCCCAGCAAGTGCCGGGAGTCAAAGCCGTGATCACCGGAAAAGATGTGACGGGCATGAGAATCGGTCGGCGTATCTATGATCTGCCGATCCTGGCAGACGGACTCGTCCGCTTCATCGGCGAAAAAGTAGCTGCGGTGGCGGCGGAAACCGAAGCGGCGGCTGAGCGGGCAATCGATCTCATCCAAGTCGAATATGAAGAATTGGAGCCTCTGCTGGATCCTTTGGAAGCTATGAGGGGACATTCAAGCCGGATTTCAGCAATCCGACGTGATTGTCGAAAATACCTTTCACACCCAGTTCGTGCATCAAGCCTACATCGAGCCTCACTCCTGTGTGGCCAAAGCGGACCCGTCAGGTGGAGCGGAGATCTGGTCGTGCAGCAAAACTCCCTTCGCGGTTCGCGATCAACTCGCGAACGCCGTCAGGATCCCGAAAGAGAAGCTTGTCTTTCATCCGGTTCTGATCGGCGGCGATTTTGGCGGCAAGGGCGGATCGATGGATGTCCCGGTGTGCTACTTTCTTTCATTGAGGAGCGCCTGTCCAGTCAAGATGGTTATGGACTATGATGAGGAGTTGATCGCCGGAAATCCGCGACACGCGTCGATGATCAAGGTCAAGACCGCAGTGAAGAAGGATGGAACGATTGTCGCCCAGTATATGGATTTCATCTTCGACAGCGGTGCCTATGGCGCTATGAAGCCGGTCGGATATCTCATCGGCCCGCAGAACTGCGCCGGACCCTATAGAATCGCCAATTGTCTGATCGAGGAAAAGATCGTCTATACCAATAAAGTTCCCTGCGGGCATATGAGGGCTCCCGGAGACCCGCAAGGCTTCTTTGCGAATGAAAGCCAGATCGATCTGGTGGCCAGAGAGATCGGCATGGATGCGGCGGAATTTAGAAAGAAGAACCTCATGCGCGACGGCGATGTCTCGCCGATCGGCCATCAGGTCACTCATATCAAAGCCGTGGAGGCGCTCGACAAAGCGATTGCCTTGTCGGGCTACTATAAGTCCAAGCCGAAGAACGTGGGAAGAGGGATCGCAATCGGAGAGTGGGCCACAGGCGGTGGGGAAGGCAGCGTCTTTGTGAAGATCGATGAAAAGGGGAAGATCACGGTTTCTTCTCCCGTGGTGGAGCAGGGGACTGGAACTCTGACCGTCATCTGCGAAGTGGTAGCGGAAGAGCTAAAGATTCCTCCCGACGCCCTGCAGTATGAAAGCCTGGATACTACGTCCGTCCCAAGTGATGGCGGGGTCGGTGGCAGCCGCGCCACAAGGGTGTACGGCAATGCTGCTTATGAAGCGGTGACGAAGGCAAAGGAAGAGCTTCTGAAAGCGGCTGCGCAATCTATGAATGTAAATCTGGAGGAGCTTGGTGTCGGCGATGGTCGCATTGTGCACCGACGTTCAAAGCGGCGCATAAGCTATGCGGAAGCCGTCAGGGCCAAAGGGTCATCCATAAATGTCAGAGGCCATTACGAGTTGGCGGGAAAGTCGCACGAAGCTTCCATCGTAGCCCAAGTGGCAGAAGTCGAGGTGGATCCGGAGACGGGAGGAATTAAGCTAAGACAGATGTTCTCCGCGCATACCACGGGGACCGTGATCAATCCTCTCATGCACCAGGGACAGATTGAAGGGGGCTTGGTCTTCGGCCTGGGGTACGCCATGACGGAGCATCTTATGGTGGATGACGGCAAAGTGACGACCGCGAATTTCGGCGAGTACAAGATCCCTAATATTCAAGACATCCCGCCGCTCAAGACCGCGGTTATGGAGATTGCTCCGGGACCCGGGCCGTACAAAGCCATGGCCATAGGCGAAACTGCCAACATCCCAACGGCGGCGGCGGTCGCAAATGCGGTCGAAGACGCCGTCGGGCTAAGGATTAAGGACTTGCCAATCACCTCGGAGAAAATCTTCGCGGCCTTACACAACGGAAAGTAGAATATCGGCAAGAAGCGGCTGGGACCCTTACAGTTTTGTGAGTCCGGTCCGAGAACAAGGGATGCATTAACTCGGTAAGTAGTCTTCTATAAAAACCTTGTTAAAGGCTGCGCGATAGGGAGGTTCAAGCGGGATGGACAACTATTATGCCGTGATGTAGAAGCTTCAAGCAGCACGGCAAGGTCCAGACTTGCTGAAGAACAGGGTTCCACGCGAAATCGTCGAAGAACCAAAAAAGAATAGAATAAAATCAAGGAGGAACTGCAATGGAAGCGCAAGTGTTTGAGCTGAAAACGTCCTACCTGAAAGAGGGGAGAAGCACCAACGTGCTTGCCAAAACCGATTTGATGACGGTGATGATCAAGTACTACAACGAGGGTGGAGAAAACACCCTTCATAGCCATCCAACCGAAGACCATGTCTTCGTCGTGTTGGACGGTAAAGTGATTTTTTATGATAAGGAAGACAAGACGACCCTAGTGAAGAAGGGACAGGGGATCTTGATCCCCAAGGGATGGTACTACAAGTTTCAAAATAGCGGCGGCAAACCACTCATCATGTTAAGATTCGGTGCCTCCAGAGAGCCTAAGATCGAGCGAATCGGTATTCAAGGAACAGATCTTCCGTCTCGCTCTGCCGACAACAAACATGTAGAAGCGGTTCCCATCGATGGAAGCTACTGGACGCTGTAGGAAGGCCATCTGTCACTGACAAACTTGTTTCCATGCTAGGAGGAGTTGGATATGGCATCTAGCGGGACTGATGAACATCCCGGTTTCGGCAGGAGTCTGGGCAGATTGCAAGGAAGGGTGGCGATCGTTACCGGTGCCAACAGCGGCATCGGGCGTGCCACGGCCCGGCTTTTTGCGCGCGAAGGAGCGAAAGTGATCTGCTGCGATATCCAGGAAAGCACAAGCCCGAGGATAGATCGGCTCATCGAGCAGGACGGCGGTCAGGCGCTCTTCGCCCATGTCGATGTCACAGAGCAGGCAGACTGCGACCGGATGATCGCTATGGCCCTGGAGCATTATGGAGATCTGCACATTCTCTTCAACAACGCCGGTGGGGGTGTGCGCAAGAAGATCCACGAGTTCACCGACGAGGAATGGAACTTCGTGGTCAACTTAAATCTGAACGGCATCTTCCGGGGAGTTCGCGCCGCCATCCCACATTTTCTAAACAAACGGAGCGGCAACATCGTGAATACCGCATCCACCTTCGGACTATTAGCCTCGCCGGAATACCCGGCCTATTGCGCGACCAAGGCGGCTATCGTCAACCTGACGCGCGAAATGGCTCTGGACTATGGGCCGATGGGGATCCGGATCAACTGCGTATGCCCCGGTGCCGTCGAGACCCCCCGCTTCAGAGGATTTCCTGCCCATCCCACCCTGGACAGCGGCATGACAGACGAGCAGCGAGCCAAGATGGGAGGTAGCAACAAAGCGCTTCTGCGGATGGGTCAACCGGAGGAGATCGCCTACGCCGTGCTGTTCCTCGCTTCGGACGAATCCTCGTTCGTCACCGGGCACGCCCTAGTGGTGGACGGCGGACAAACGATCGATGCTTAAATCATTCCCGGCCCGAGAACTAAACGCTTAGCTAAATAGATCGTTAACCTCACCGAGATCGTAAAATCACGCCAAGGTTATCGACGATCCCAGCTGTACCCTCGGCGGTCGCGGTCATAACGCCACCGATCATAGTCACGATACCTGTCGTAAGGATCGTAACGGCGACCATCGCCACGTCGATACTCATAGTTGGAAACGTGTCGATGGGGGATGTAGCAACCGACGGCGGAAACCGTCACTAGCGCCAGCATGGTGGCTAGTAGGACCTTCTTTGCCCGTTCCATCTCCGAACCCTCCTTTCTGAACCTTAGACGAGGATAAAGATAAATTGTTACCTTTCGACTCAATGCGGCAATTTTAGGCAGGAAAAGAAAAGGCCGGACAGGCTTTTGTGCCTTGACAAGGAGAGGTTATCGAGAAAAGCTTTTCTCGATTGAAGATTTTCTCACCGGATTCATCGTGACTTCGGGAGTCTACGGTCGGCGGAGGCTCGTTGCTTGACTGGGAGAAAAAAATTTGGTACCTGAGTGCAAACTCAAAATAGAAGCCACATAGCCGTTTTCACCCCGCTATCGTAGGCGGCTCTTCTTTCCGAGCGCGGCATCGACGCTCAGGGTACCCGAACCCATGCTCGCCATGTAAAGGAAGATGAAGCAGTAGAGCACGGCGAGCTCCCCAGTATTTTCAATAGGCCAGAACCCATTCGGGAAGTGCCCCATGAAATAGGCGAAGATCATTTCGCCGCTCGCGAGAAAGGCCACGTAGCCCGTAAGTAAGCCCACTGCGACAAGCAGCCCTCCGAAAAACTCGATGACCCCGGCCATGCCCATCAAAGAAAAGAGCGGAGCCGCGGCGCCTCCGACACCCCCGAAGAGGCCAAAGAGCTTCTGCGCTCCATGGCACGCGAACAGCAGCCCGACGATGATCCGCATGATCGAATAGAGCTGGGAGGCATAACTGCCAAGATATCTTTCCATAAGGCTCACCTCGCTAGGAAGTCTGAATGCAAAGCGAGTCCAGCAAAGCACCGACGACCCACCCTACAGCATCCCTATATTTATTTAGTCGCTGCTCCTTTTGTAAAGAGGGTGACCGAAAGTGCAGGAGACAGCAGTTTAGGCCGTCCGAAAATTCATACAGATCTGAACTCTTGGCCTGGAGCGACGCAATCAGTTTTCTGTCCTTCTCCGCGTAATGGAAGAGATGGGCCGATGGCATATTTATTGCTCGCTTTTTGGCCGACATGACGCACAGCTTCATCGTTTTCTTGGTATTGTGTTTCAGTCTGGCGATTCCCGGATTGGTACTCTCAAAGCCGGACATTCCTGCGGATGATCAGCAGGCGGTGAAAGAATGCGTCGAGCATATTGCGAGTGCTTGGAATCAGGAGGATATTAAAACGCTGGCGAATCTTTTCTCTCAAAACGGGGTGTTGGTGACTCCCACAGGCTCCACCGTGCGCACGCGGGAAGGAATCAAAAAGCGCATCCTTAAAGAAAGGGAGGGGAGATTGGCCGGCACAACCCTGCGAAACATCGTCGAACGCGTTACCTTTGTCGACCGGGATACCGCAGTCGTAAGAGGAAAGTATCACCTAGATGGCATGTCATTGCTCATGGGCCTGAAAAGCTCGGCACAAGGATCGTTCGTGTTGCGGCAAAAGAAGCAAGGCACCAAGTGGATGATTTCAAGAGCTCAAATCAACAAGTAAGTCACCGGTGGACTGGTAGCGTTGCACCATTTTCAGAGCCTTAATTTTAGTGCTCGTTTTCGCGTTTGCGGCTCTCGCGGATATACCACACCGATAGGCCCGCCGATTCAAACCCGTCTTGACTTTCATTGAACAGATGTGAATGTGGATGTGAGTCTTGCAAATCAAAAAGCAATGTTTAGGCATCAGCGACTCATCAGCGTAGAGGACTATGCGCCGTTGATCGGCGCGGAGGCCGTCGAACGGATTCGAGAGAAAGCCAGGCCGCTTCAGGGTCTTCATGTCGCGCATGTCAATTCCACTTACTATGGAGGTGGCGTGGCCACGCTGTTGGATTCATTGACTTCTTTGATGAGCAGCGTGGGAATCAAGACTGGATGGCGCACGATTCAAGGAGCGCCCGACTTCTTCGGCATAACCAAGAAAATGCATAACGGTCTGCAGGGCGGGGATTTCAATCTGACCGAAATGAAAATGCAGATCTACGAAGACGTGGTCTACAAGAACGCGATGCGAAACCATTTGGAACATCATGATTTCGTCATCATTCACGATCCGCAGCCTCTGCCAATGATCACCCACTACGAGAGAAGGGGCGCTTGGATTTGGCGCTGCCATGTTGATCTCTCCAACCCTAATAAAGAGCTTTGGAACTATTTGATTCCGTTCATTGAGAGGTACGACGCGGTGATCCTCAGCATTGAAGAATACCGGCAGAGCCTCAAAACGCCGCAATTGTTTTTCTTGCCGGCGATCGATCCTTTCTCGATCACGAACAAAGAGCTGACCGATGAGGAGATCAAGGAGCGTCTGAGACATTACCAGATTCCAACAGATCTCCCGCTCGTGGTGCAGATCTCCCGCTTCGATCGCTGGAAGGATCCCGAAGGCGTCATTAAGGTTTACAAACTGGCGAGCCGCGAGGTTGATTGCTTGCTCGTACTGCTGGGCAATGTCGCGACGGATGATCCGGAAGGTCAAGAGGTTTATCAATCCTTGTTGAGCTTCCGGAGCGACCGCATCCGCGTTCTCTCGCACGAAGACACCGCACTGGTGAACGCCTTACAGCGGCGCGCGGCCGTGGTGCTGCAGAAGTCGATTCGCGAAGGGTTCGGCCTGACGGTGGCTGAGGCCATGTGGAAGGGCACACCGGTCATCGGAGGAAATGCGGGCGGCATCCGATATCAAATCCAAGATGGGTTGAACGGTTTCCTCGTCTCCTCCGTGGAAGAAGCGGCAGATCGGGTCGTTCACTTGATCAAGGACGAGAAGCTGCGGAAACAGATGGGGAAGAGAGCGAAAGAGAGTGTGAGGGAGCGATTTCTCCTGACGCGGCTGCTGGAACAGTACCTCGACTTGTTCAACTTATTTGAAACGGTCCACCGGCTGAGAGACCGCCCCGACGCGCAGTAAATCTGGTTTCGCTGGCTGTTGGAACGGCGGAAGCCATCCCAGTCACAAAACCTGAAAAGAAAGGAAATCTCGGTATCTGAGAGAATGGTCCGGGAGCCTACCGCATCGCGCAGCCTCGAATTCGTCAAATTTTGTATAATTTCTTTGACTGGCGTCGCCTGATCGCTTAAAATCTCGCTATTTTGCGAGAAAGCATCTGATGAGAACGATCTGGCAAAAACGTGCAAGGCGCGGCGGTCGCCGTCTGAAGTACTGGACGTCGGCGGTTGGTTTTTCCTCCCTTATCCTGCTGACCCCGAGCCTGGTGATTCATCCCATCAGAGATCCGCGCTCCTCTGGCGCTCCGGAAAAGGGCAAACCGAGCCTCGCAAACGTGGTTCCTGTGACGCTGCGGCGAGGAGAGACGTTGATGGCGGTCTTGATGCGATTCGGGCTTGGGCGGACTGAGGCGCATGCCATGATCGAGACGGTGCGGCCCTTTATGAATCCCAGAAGGCTTCGTGCGGGTGATGGCTTCCGCTTGATTCTTCACCCGGAGGAAAAAAGGGTCCAGGGGCTCGAATACGTTTTAGATCGCTCTCTATTGCGGGTGACCTCGACACCCGAGGGGTGGGCGGTTGAGCGGAGTGAGATCCTCTTCGCACGCGAGACTAAAGTCGTCCGCGGAAACATCGCTGCGAATCTTTATGAGAGCGGCCTTCAAGCGGGTCTCAATCCTTCTCAGATCTTGGAGCTGGCGACCATCTTCGAGTTCGATATCGATTTTTTCTCGGATTTTCAGCGCGGCGATGCATTCTCCTTGGCCTTCGAACAACTTCGCTTCGTAGATGGACGAACGGAAATCGGAAGGCTTCTCGCCGCGGAGGTTCAAGCAGGGGATGGGCAATTTCAAGCCTTTTACTTCTTCAGTCACGACGGCCAGGGCTCCTATTACGGCGCCGACGGGAGATCCCTGCGAAAGACTTTTCTCCGCGCCCCGCTGAGCTATCGGACTATCTCTTCAAGCTACGACCTTAACCGGCGCCATCCCATCTTTAGAACCCTTCGGCCGCATCGAGCCATCGACTATGCCGCCCCCGCCGGCACGCCGGTAGTCGCGATCGGAAGCGGTAAGGTGAGCTTTGCCGGCTGGCAGGGCGGCTACGGCAATCTGGTGGAAGTCAAACACGCCAACGGCTACGTGACGCGGTACGCGCACTTTTCACGGATCGCGCGCGGCATCCGCAAAGGGAAGCAAGTCGTGCAGGGTGATGTGGTAGGGTATGTGGGAGAAACCGGCCATGCCACGGGGCCGCATCTCCATTTTGAAATGCTACGAGGCGGGGAGAAGATCAGCTTTCTCGCCTTGCGCATTCCGCGCACAGAACAGCTAAAGGGCGACGACCTCGAGCGCTTCGCCAGGCTGCGCGACGGGCGGCTAGCTTTTTTGCAGGACAAGCAGCCGGATGTGGCAAGAGCCGTTTCGGCAGGAGGCGAATCGCCAGCAACCTGGCGTTAGTGGCAGCTTGTCACCGGGAGCGGCAACCTGCTCAGGTAGAGCCGCCAAAGGAAGCAGCAGACAAGTAGAGAACGTCTCCGGCCAGACTTATCAAAACCTTTGCCCGTCTTTGGCGGTGGCACGCAATTCATCGCCGCCTTCTTTGAAAGACAAAACTTGATGACTAAGCGCGGCTTCTAATTTGTTTTATGATTCTAGCTATAGAGATGGAGAATGGTCGATAGCTTTTCATGTTCGCAAGGTGTGTGGCCAAAGCGGCCATTCTCGGTGGGATGGGTTCTTGGAGGTCGGTGAGAGTCCTGTCGATCAATAGTCGGGCCAAACGAAACGCGAACTCGTCAGCTTCTTTTTGGCTGGGAAAAGTGATGTCTGCGGCGGCAAAAAACTGTTCGAAGCTCTTGATCCACAGCCGCCTCCAACCATCCGCCGTGTAGAGCCAGAAACAGGCTTCCGGCGCCCAGTCCCCCGGCCGCGCCTGATAAGAAAACGCCCGGATGCCACACCCCTTATATTCGCTGAGACGCAAGGTCGATCCAACTGTACTCGCCATAAACCAATCTGAGGGAAGCTGCTTTAAGCTAGTGTAAGAGGGGAGCAGCAAGACTTATACCAGGAATTTGCGGGAACTCGGAGGATTACGGAGTAGCAACGCTTACTTGCAACGAGCACAATCGTACGGGGGATCGGGCGGAGACCGTCCTGCTGGGTACACCGAAAACTTTATATCTTCTTTGTTAATTAGGGCAGCGCACGCGTGTCAGTAGCAGGCTCACAGTCCGATTCTTAGCGTTACATCAAGATTGTCTGAGAAGAGGGTCCGGGGTTATTTCCAAAGACTATTGAAGAAGCCCGATTGCTTTAGCTCTTCGACGAAGCCGTTATCGAAGAAAGCGGAGGTAGGAATATCCTGCAGCGCCTTGGCGTCGATAAGATTCATCTGCGCGAGTTGCTGCGCCATCCATTGCATCGCGTCGGGCGGAACGTAGGGTTCTTTCGCGAAATTCTCGTTTACATAGAGGTAACTCTGATGCAGGAGCTCCGGATCATCAATGTGAAGGTACTTTGAGATCAGCCTTTTTGTGAAAGTTTCGTTCGCTGTCATCTGCTTTGTGCCTTCCGCAGTGGCTTTGATTATACGGAGGATGACGTCTCTATTGCTGGCGGCATACGACCGTCTAGCGGCGATTCCGTTAGTCAAGAAGCTCAGCCCCAACTTTCGCAGATCGGTGGGCGAGACGAGCTCGCGGAAGCCCTGCTTTTTTAAGGTGAAGGTATGAGGTGGGGAGACCATGGCCCCTTCGACCGAGCCCCTGGAGAGCCCGGCCATCGCTTCCGCCAGACCGCCCATCTGCAGGATCGTGACATCTTTAATATTGTTTCGCTCCAATACGGCGCGAAGCGCGAGGTCCGTGACCGCTCCGAATCTAGTTATCCCAACCTTTTTCCCTCTTAGGCTGCCGATTTCCATAATCTGAGGACGAACCATCAGGGACTGGGTGAAATACGGCACTGTTGCTGCGATCTGGATGATGTCGCCTCCTCTCAGTACGTTGGTAATGACCGCCGGCCCTCCAAGGCCAGCGATATTGGCCGATCCCGAGAGCATCGATTGAATCATGACCGTGGAGACGCCGACAAAAATCGTGTCCACGTCTAGACCGTTCTTTTCAAAGAGACGGGCCTCCTTGGCAACGATCCATGGCATGCTGTTAAGACCCATCGGGCCATAGGGAAAAGGAATCTTCAGGGGATGCTGAGACCTCGCAATCGATGGAACGATAAGAGCAA
Organism: Binatia bacterium; assembly: GCA_036004365.1. Classification (GTDB taxonomy): domain Bacteria; phylum Desulfobacterota; class Binatia; order UBA9968; family UBA9968; genus DP-36. The sequence goes on along the minus strand of DASYRN010000112.1, from coordinate 1,536 downwards.
AGAAAAGTGCAAGAAAGGGGAGCGTTGGGCTCAAACGGACTGCCTGGCTAGAAAACCGCCGGTCCATAGGGCACTCCTTTATTACAGGTAAAGCTCCAGCGAGCCATATCCCCGGTCTTGTTGGCAGTCAAGCCAAAAATCATTGCTGCTGTCATGAAAAAGCCTCCTGAGATTTTCTATAGGGGTGGTTTGGCCCTAGGCAGTCGATGCGCGAGCAGCTGGTCTTTCTCTTGACAGGGAGACAGTTGTGGAAGTATGCAGCATGCAAGTTGGAGGAGCCATGGCATACAGAGCGAAAGGTAGAAAAAAGAATTTTCCCGTTTTTGATTGCGACAGTCACATCTATGAGCCACCGGAGATTTGGGAGAAGTACATTCCCCAGAACCAACAAAATTTCGCTAAAACTCATTTCTACAGGGATGCGGACCGTCTCATTTTAGTCCGTAATTCGAAAATCAGCTTTAGAGATCCCGACAAATGGAAATATCCCGGAGAAACTTGGCACCCTGGACTGACCAAGCAGATCATCGGCGCCACGCCACCCGGGACGAGAGAATGGGACCAAAAGATCGGCAGAAACGCGAGCGCGAGAAATCCCCATGCGCGGCTCAAGGACATGGACGCCGCCGGCATCGACCAGGTCATGATCTTTCCGTCCACGTTCGTCTATCTTCCACTAGTTGACGACGCTGAGGCTGCGCACATCTGCGCGAGAGCTTATAACGATTGGGTTTATGACTACTGCAGTGCCGATCCGACGAGGCTTTATCCCGCGGCGGTTCTCCCGATGCAGAACATCGACTATGCGATGGAGGAGTTACGGCGAGCGGCCAAGCGTGGTTTTAAGTCCGCGCTCGTTCGTCCAATCATCGCGCACCACAAGTATCCTACGTTTCCGGAGTTTGATCCTCTGTGGCGGGAGTTTGAAGAACTGGGCATGGTGCTGGGAATGCATACGTTTCCGTCGCGAGGCGAGGCGTTGTCTCCTGGGTTGGGAGAACGCATGGGAGCGGACAGGAAACGCTTGTTCGCGGACGAGGACGTTTTGGTTTATTCACCGGGGCAATTCGTAGCGAACATCATGCAGATCATGGGTTCCAAGCAAGCGGGTGACGCAGCGTACGGCTTCATCGCGGAGGCCATGACCTGGACGGGGATTGTATTGATGACAGGTTGGCTCGAAAAATTCCCGCGTCTCAAAGTGGCGATCCTGGAGTCCAACTCAAGCTGGCTGCCGTTGGTGTTGGAGAAAGCCGAGACCTATTTGGAGCTGTACCGACATACGGAAGAGAAGATCGGTGATCCGCACGAAGTTTTCTATAAACAGTGTTGCATTGCCTTCGAGAGCGACGAGGAAATGACGTTCCGTCTTTGGGATCTCTTTGAGAACATCGGCTTGTGGTCTTCGGATATGCCGCACCTCGATGCCTCGGATGTCTGGGAGGCCATCGATCACATGAACAAATGGAAGGTGCCGCAGGAAGTTCAGGAGAAAATGCTAGGCGGCAATGCCCGACGGCTGTACGGCATAGAGCC
>DASYRN010000111.1:0-14419 GCA_036004365.1 Binatia bacterium | reverse complement strand
GGAGTACCGGTCTTGGGAGGACGTAAACAACTTCCAGAGCTTGTCCTTAAAAAGCATCCGCACGAAGTTTTAATCGCAGTCCCCTCGGCAGAGCCGGCCACGATACGTGAAGTGGTCAAAGCCCTTGAGGTTTTCAAGGTCTCTATCAAGACTCTCCCTAATCTAAGAGACTTCCAAGACGGTCATGTCGCCGTGAGTCAAATCCGGGATCTATCGGTAGAGGACCTTTTGGATCGAGTGCCGGTGGGGCTCGACCTTGAGCCGGTGCGATGCCTGATCAAAGGAAAACGAGTCCTAGTCACGGGCGCAGGAGGCTCCATCGGCTCCGAGCTCAGCCGTCAAATAGCCTTCTATGAACCCGAGGTTCTCGTTTTATTAGAAAAGAGCGAAAGCGCTCTCTATTCCATCGACATGGAACTCAGCCAGAAGTTCCCGGCTTTGCGCAGAGCTGCCGTCTTAGCTGACATAAAACATAAAACTCCTCTGCGAGAAATATTTGCCCAATATGCACCACAGATGGTCCTTCACGCGGCTGCTTACAAGCACGTCCCCATGATGGAATTCCATCCGGAAGAAGCGATCTTAAACAATATCATTGGCACCTACCGGCTGATCGAAGTAGCGGTGGAGCACGAAGTGGAGAGGTTCGTTTTGATCTCCACTGACAAAGCCGTCAATCCCACCAACGTGATGGGGGCAACCAAGCGCGTCACCGAAATGTATCTTCAGGCGCTGGCCCAAAACGGAAGGAATGTTCGCACCGTGTTCTCCGCCGTTCGCTTTGGCAACGTGCTAGGGAGCAGCGGCAGCGTCCTCCCGCTCTTCCGGGAGCAGATCGAGCAGGGCGGACCGGTCACTGTCACCCATCCAGAGATCACCCGTTACTTCATGACCATCCATGAAGCGGTGCAGCTTGTCTTGCGCGCGGTCACGCTGGCAAAGGGCGGCGAGATCTTTGTCTTGGAAATGGGCGACCCCGTCAAATTACTCGACATGGCTCGCAATCTTATACGCCTAGCGGGTCTCGTGCCCGAAAAAGATATTCGTATCACTTTTATCGGCCTCAGGCCCGGGGAAAAGCTGCATGAAGAACTCGTTGGGATAGATGAGACAGCCGAATCGGCAGGAGTGCAGAAGATCATGAGAGTAAAGTCGGCCCAGTATCCCGAGGAAGCTCCCCTCAGAAAGAAGATTCTCGAAATGGAGAAGCTCGCCATAGAGGGGCAATCCATTGCCATCGTCAAATTGCTCGCTGATGTGGTTCCCAATTTCAGACCCATCGGTTCGAACGGCCACAAAGAGAAGGGCCAGGACCGCGGAGAGATCAGGCTGTAAATGCGACGTTGCTCAAGCGTTTTAAGAACCACCAGAAATTTTACGGACCCCACGAAAGAGAGGATCCCATGAGCCCGTTGAAAATATTGCTAGTCGACGATCACCGAGAGAATCTTGAATTCCTCAGCCAGCATTTTGAATCGCTGGGATGGGAGGTCATACTCGCAAACAACGGCAAAGAGGCCCTGGAAAAAGTCAGAACGAGCAGACCCAACGCGATCGTGCTCGACATGGTGATGCCGGAGATGGATGGTTTTGAGGTGGTGAGGTCGCTAAGAAACGACCCGGATTTTCGACACATACCTGTCTTGGCTGCCACGGGCCTCACGAGGCCGGGAGACCGAGACCGATGTTTGGCAGCGGGTTGCAACGACTATATGGCTAAGCCCTTTACAAGCGAAGATTTAGAAGATCATCTCGCCAATCTTCTCTCAGCCATTAGTTCCCGGGCGTATGCAGACGAGACAAATTATCGAGCGCCAGCTTTTCCAGGAAATCTAGCAAAGAAACTTACTTAGTTTCTTCGATCTCCCGCTTCCAAATCTTGCCGGCCCAAAACTACGGCGGTGGCGAACGCAGAATTTAAGGTGCAACCTATTGATTCCGCTAAGGCGCTGAGCATTCTTCATCTGCTTCAGATTCAAGCAGAGCAAAGGGCTGATGCTACTGCCGTCATTGCCCCGGAACGCTATCCCCTCTCCTTCCGCCGTCTCTTCCTACAAGCAGAAGAGACAGTACGGTCCCTTAACGCCCTAGGCATCGGCAGGAGCGATAGGGTCGCGGTAGTCCTGCCGAACGGACCGGAGATGGCTGCGGCCTTTCTGGCGATCTCCTCAGGCGCTACCTTCGCCCCGCTTAACCCTGCTTACCTCACCGATGAATTCGAGTTCTGCCTATCGGATTTGAACGCCAAGGCCCTGATCGTTCAATCCGGCACAGACTCTCCCGCCCTCGCCGCCGCCAAAAAGTATTCCATCCCTGTCATCGAATTGTCCCCACTGGATGAAGCGGCCGGGCTCTTTTCTCTAAGCGGTGATCCTCAGGCATCTCCCCACCACGATGGTTTTGCTGAGTCAGAAGATGTCGCCTTGATCCTTTACACCTCCGGCACCACGGCACAGCCAAAGATGGTCCCCTTGACCCATGCCAACCTTTTGGCCTCAGCCGCCAACATCGCAGCCACTCTGCGGCTAACCGAACGAGATCGCTGCCTCAACGTGATGCCGCTCTTTCACATCCACGGACTCATCGGAGCCGTGCTTTCGTCTGTAATGGCCGGAGCAAGCGTTGTCTGCACTCCCGGCTTCGATCCAGAGAACTTCCTCAGCTGGCTAGAGCAGTTTCGTCCCACCTGGTACACGGCGGTCCCCACCATGCACCAGGCCGTGCTGTCGTGCGCGACACAGCAAAAAGAGAGTCTTCGACATTCTTCTCTGAGGTTCATCCGCTCTTCATCGGCTGCTCTACCGCTTCGGGTGATGCAGGCACTGGCGGAAATCTTCCGCGTTCCGGCCATCGAATCTTATGGGATGACCGAAGCGTCTCATCAGATAGCCAGCAACCCGTTGCCGCCTGGGACCAGAAAGGCGCGCTCGGTGGGTGTTCCGGTAGGAGTCGAAGTCGCGGTCATGGATGATGAAGGCAATCTCCCGGACGCCGGCAAAACCGGAGAGATCGTGATTCGGGGGAAAACGGTCACATCCGGTTATGGAAACAGCCCCGAATCTAACGATGAGAATTTTAAGGACGGCTGGTTTAGAACCGGAGATCAGGGGTATTTGGACAAAGACGGTTACCTTTTCATCACAGGCCGGCTTAAAGAGATCATCAACCGGGGTGGGGAAAAGATTTCCCCGATGGAAATAGATGAGGTGCTAAAAAAGCATCCCTCTGTGTTAGAGGCCGTAACGTTTCCCGTTCCGCATCCGACGCTTGGGCAGGACATCTCGGCGGCCGTGGTCCTGCGCCATCGTGACACAGTCACCGGAGAAGAAATTCAACGCTTCGCCGCCGCTAGGCTCGCAGAGTTCAAGATTCCACGTCAAGTACTCATCGTTAATAGAATCCCCAAAAGCGCCGCGGGAAAAATTCAGCGGCTCGGCTTGCCAGAGCGGCTCGGCCTTGTGACGAATTCTAAGGACACTGACACCACTAAGGGAGATTTAGCGCGGCCCCGAACTCCATTGGAAGAGGAATTGTCAAGAATCTGGTCCTTGGTTCTTGGAATACAGGCAGGAATTCATGACAACTTCTTTCTTTTAGGAGGGGATTCGATCCAAGCCACCCGAATTATTTCTCGCGTACGAGGATCAAGTGGAGTAGATCTGTCTTTCGGTACATTTTTTGAAGCTCCGACAATCTCCGCCATCTCCCAAATCGTCGAAGCGGCACAACAGAAATTGCGCGGCGAGAAGGCTTTGTCCCTCTCAACGGAAGAAGTTGGACCACTCACCTATCCGCAAGAAGCCCTTTGGTTCCTCGATCAACTTCAACCGGGAGATCCTGCCTACAATCGTCCGCTTTTTTTGCGTCTTGAAGGAAAACTCCAGCTTGCGGCGCTCGAACGATGCTTGAACGAAATTATTCAGCGCCACGCTATCCTAAGAACTATTTTCCCCGCGCAGGACGGTACACCCCACCAGCGGATCACTCCCTATCAACCCTTCTCTCTTCCGGTGCTCGACATCAGGGCCCTTCCGGAATCAGAGCAAAAAGCCCAGGCCCGAAAATTGGCGACCGAAGAGGCGCGCCGATCCTTCGATTTGGCCCGAGGCCCGCTGATCCGCTGTAGTTTGCTCCGGCTCAAAGAAGATTTACATCTCGTGCTTGTTACAATGCATCATATCGTGTTCGACGGCTGGAGCGTCGAGATATTCCTCCGGGAGCTAGCGACGCTTTATCAAGCTTTTTCTGCCGGTCTTCCCTCGCCACTGCCCGCCCTTGTCGTTCAATACCTGGACTTCGCGCGCTGGCAGCGCGAATTAATGAATGATGAGCGGGTAAAGACTCACGTGGAGTATTGGAAGCGCAAACTTAATGGTGGCATACCCTTGCTAAGCTTACCAACCGACCACTCAAGACCTCGAATCCAGACCTTCAATGGCGCAAGTCTATCTTTGAGGCTATCAGAGGATCTCTCACAGGCACTCAAAGCTGTAAGCCGCCAAGAGGAAGTTACCCTTTTTATGATGCTCTTGGCGGCATTCAAAGTAGTCTTGTGCCGCTATTCAGGCCAGGAAGACATCATTGTTGGTACGCCGGTCGCAAGCCGCAACCACTCTATGACCGAAGAGTTAATCGGACTTTTCATTAATACACTACCCCTGCGCACAGATTTATCAGGTAATCCCACCTTCCGTGAGTTTCTGGCCAGGGTGCGCCGGACAGTGGTAGAAGCGCATGCTCATCAGAACATCCCCTTTGGTAAGATCGTGGCAGGGCTAAAAATTAGCCGGAATGCCAACCGCGCAGCCGTGCACCAGATTCTGTTCCAACTGCGAAATTACCCCAGTTACGTAGGCCCGCTCGGAGAGCTGCTCATGGAGGAGTACGAGCCCGAAACCGGGACATCCCTTTGCGACCTAAGCCTAACTATTAGTGAGGAAAAGAAGGGGCTTGAGTGTAGCTTCCATTACAGCACCGATCTGTTTGAGGCCTATACCATTGAGCGCATGGGAGCTCATTTCCAACAACTGCTTGAGGGGATTGTCGATGACCCGAGTCTCAAGCTCTCCGATTTGCCCTTATTGACAAAGGCTGAAAGAGAGAGGGTGCTGGTAGAGCGGAACAACACAAAGGCGGACTATCCAACCACCGCTAATCCTGACGCACAGCCGGTTAGCCCCATTACTCCCCGCAACTCAGGCTCGGATTTTCTGTCTCGATGCAGAGGAAAGCGCGTTGGGCCAGCAGAGTGTGACAAATCCAAATAATCCAATTACATCTCATAGGAGCGCGCGCTAAAGACCTATAATTTCTCGGGACTAATAACATAGGAGGTAAAAGGAGTATGGAAGAAAGAGAAGACACCACTATCTATAAGGTCGTCGTCAACCACGAGGAACAGTATTCGATATGGCCGGTAGATAAAGAAAACCCTCTTGGCTGGAGGGATGCCGGCAAGAGCGGGCCAAAAGCAGAATGTCTCGCTTATATCAAGGAAGTCTGGACCGATATGAGACCGCTTAGCCTAAGAAAGAAAATGGAAGGTGAAGGTAGCAAACAGTAGAGATCGGCGGCATCTCTAACGAGTTGCACTTACGCCTAACCCTCTTATCACGTCATGCCATCCGCGGCCGAGCCTAGTCGTGCCTATCGATTAGAGAAACATCTTATGGAAACTCGTCATCCGCAGCAGACGATTTGGTCGAAGTGCTTTCATCCCGGCGGCTCTTTCACCGAGTTCTCGAAGGAAGATGTCGAGCAGTCGATTCCCAGCCGCTTCGGGAAGATGGTCAGCCAATACCCTGACCGGATCGCTATCAAAACGGCGAGTCACGTACTCACCTATACGGAGCTCAACGCGACGGCGAATCGCCTCGCCCGGGCAATTCTTGCGCGGCAGGGAGACTCAGCAGAACCGGTAGGCCTGCTGCTTGAGAAGGGCGCCCAGCAGGTAGCGGCGATGCTGGGAGTTTTAAGAGCGGGCAAATTTTTTGTGCTGCTGGACCCTTCGTTTCCCGAGGCAAGAATTGCGGCCCTTTTGGAGGACTGCCTGGCTGAGTTAGTAGTGACCAACCAGCAAAATGTTTCCTTAGCTCGTGAAGTGATAAGCAATCGTTGCCGGCTGATTGAGTTTGAATCGATCGATGATGGTATTTGCGAAGAGTTTCCGCTCCGACTTCCACCGGGTGCGCTGGCCTTTATCAGCTACACTTCCGGCTCCACCGGACGACCCAAAGGTGTCATTCAGAATCACCGCAATATTCTCCATGATACGATGCTGCGCACGAACGCCTATCACATCTGCGAGCACGACCGGATTAGCGTCCTCGCCTCGAACACCTCGAACGCCATTAAAAACGCGTTCCTCAGCCTGTTAAACGGCGCTACGGTTCTTCCCTTTGATGTCCAGAAGGAAGGAGTGGCGCGGCTAGCCCCATGGCTCTCGCAGGAGGGGATCTCCATCTCCCGGATAAGTTCTCCTCTGTTCCGCAAGTTTTGCGAAGCTCTGACGGGTAAAGAAAAATTTTTCGACATGCGTCTCATACTTTTGGCGAGCGAGACGACCTACAAATCCGACGTCGAGCTCTTCAAAAAATGTTTCTCTCGCGACTGCATGTTGGCAACCGGGTTATCCTCCAGCGAGACGGGAATTATGAGAGATTTTTTGATTAGGCACGAGACGGAGATCCCAGGCCAGGAAGTGCCTGTGGGTTACCCCGTCCAGGGCAAAGAGATCTTATTACTGGATGATGCCGGCAGACAGATCGGCTTCAACCAGATCGGGGAAATCGCCGTAAGGAGCCGTTATGTTTCCCCGGGCTACTGGCGGCAACCGGCTCTTACAGAAGCCAAATTCAAAGCCGATCCGGACGGCGGCGAGAACCGTCGGTATCTCACCGGCGATTTGGGTCTTATGCTTTCTGACGGTTGCCTCGTGCACAAGGGACGCAAGGATTTTCGGTTAAAGATCCGCGGCTACGGAGTCGAAACGGCCGAAGTTGAGATGGCGCTGGCAGCGCACGTGGCCGTCGGGAACGTAATTGTCATAGGGCAACCGCAGGAATCGGGTGAGGCGCGCTTGGTGGCCTATTTCACTTCTCTCAGTCAGCCAAGTCCCACTGTTAGCGACTTACGAAAGTTTCTCAAGCAAAGGCTTCCCGACTACATGATTCCTTCTCACTTCGTACTGCTAAACAGGATACCGATCACAGCCGCAGGTAAGATTGATCGACAGGCTCTTCCAGATCCCGGCGAATCCAGACCCGATCTGGATGCTCCCTTTGTCGCGCCCAGGACCGCCGTCGAGAAAGAGATGGCCCAAATCTGGGAAGAGGTCTTGTCGCTCGATCAAGTGGGTGTACAAGACAGCTTTTTCGAACTGGGCGGGCATTCACTCGCAGCCGCTAAGGTAATCGCCCGAATCCGCCAAAGATTTGGGCTGGACCTACCCATAAGTGCTCTATTCGAGACTCCTACGGTGGCCGATGTAGCGGAAGCGATTGTCCGACAACAAGACCTTCAAGCTCCAGGCACATAAATCTCATCGGATCCGCGAAATTCTACGGCGTGAGTCAGCTTTCTGAACATAACGACGCCTATCATCGACAGCATGCCATTGGATCGAAGTCCTTTCATCCCTGCGACTCCTTCACCGAGTTCACGCCGGAAGAAGTCGAGCAGTCAATCCCCAGCCGCTTCGAGAGGATCGTCAGCCAATACCCCAACCGCATAGCTGTAAAGACCAGGAATCATACGCTTACCTATGACGAGCTGAATCGCCGCTCCAACCGCGTGGCGCGCGCGATCCTGGCGCAATGCGGTGAAGACAATGAACCAGTAGCGCTGCTGCTCGAAAATGATGCTCCGATGATCGCTGCAATCCTCGGTGTGTTGAAGGCTGGCAAGATTTACGTGCCGCTTGATCCTTTGTATCCTCAGGCGAGGATCGCATACATCCTAGCGGATTCGCAGGCAGCCATCGTCTTGACCAATACCAGAAATCTTCCGCTTGCCCACGAATTGGACACCCATCGGCTTCACTTAATCAACGTGGATGAGATTGATTCAAATCATCCCGCACCGAATCCTAACTTAGAGATTTTGCCAGATAGCCCCATCAATATCCTTTACACTTCTGGCTCAACCGGGAACCCGAAGGGGGTCGTACAAAATCACCGCAACGTGCTCCACGAGATCATGAACTATACCAACGGAGTTCATATTTGTGCTCAAGACCGACTGGTTCTTCTGTCTTCACCTAGCTTCGCTGATGCAGTGCGGACTGTCTACGGCTCCCTCGTCAATGGCGCAGGCCTGTACCCGCTGGATATTAGACAGGAGGGGTTGGCTCATTTGGCCGATTGGATGATCCAGCAAGGTGTAACCATTTACCGCTCAGTCCCAGCAATCTTCCGCCACTTTGTCAGCACGCTGACTGGGAACGAAAAGTTTCCCGATCTGCGCGTTATCTACTCGGCAGGTGACTCGGTCTCTAAGGTTGACGTAGAGTCTTACAAACAATATTTTTCGCCGAACTGTGTTTTTATAAACGGTCTCGGCTCGACCGAAAGCCTGACCTTCCGATGGTACTTCATCGACCAAGAGACTCAGATTTCGGGGAGCAGGGTTCCCGTCGGCTATGCGGTTGAGGACATGCAGGTTCTCTTGCTCGACAACGATGGCCAAGAGCTTGGCTTTAATCAAATCGGCGAGATCGCGGTTAAGAGCCGCTATCTTTCCCCTGGATACTGGCGCAAGCCAGAGCTCACGCAAGCCGTCTTTTCCCTTGACCTCGTAGGAGGAAGCGAACGGATTTACCGTACCGGTGATGTGGGTCGCATGTTATCGGATGGTTGCCTTGAACACCTCGGCCGAAAAGACTTCCAAGTAAAAATTAGAGGGCATCGCATCGAAGTGAGCGAGATCGAAATGGCACTGATGGACCTCGATGCGATCAAGGAAGCCGTCGTTGTGCCGCGGGAAGACGAATCCGGCGACCCGCGTCTAGTGGCTTATGTGGTTCCTCGCAAGCGGCCAGGACCCACTGTCACTTCGCTCCGACACGCTCTCAGAAAGAGGCTGCCAGACTACATGATCCCTTCGGCCTTTATGCTGCTGGATGGCCTGCCGCTGAGCCCAAACAGAAAAATAGACCGAAAAGGGCTTCCTGATCCCGGTAGGTCCCGACCTAAACTGGATGCTCCCTATGTCGCCCCGATGACATCTATCGAAGAAACCTTGGCGGAGATTTGGGCGGAGGTCTTATCGCTGGATGAAGTAGGAGTAAATGACGATTTCTTGGAATTGGGCGGCCATTCCCTGGCGGCTTCTCAGGTGATCTCGCGCGTCATCGAGAAGTTTCAGTTATATCTGCCTGTTCAATCGCTGTTTCAGGCGCCGACAGTGGCGGAGATGGCAGCGGTGATTGAAGAAAGCCAAGCGAAAAGTTGAGCGAGCAGGATCTAGCCCCCATCCTGGCCGAATCGCTATCAGATCAGCAGGCCGAAGAATTCCTCGATCGACACACAACAGGAACTCTCAAGGACTCAGGCAAGTAGATGACGACACCTGGAAATCCGGAAGAAAAATCGGCCAAGACCGGTAAACAGTCGATTCCTCGGAGAAGTGAATCCGGTCCCTGCCCCCTTTCCTTTGCTCAGGAGCGGTTGTGGTTCTTGAATCAACTCGAGCCCGAGAGCCCGGCCTACAATCAGCCGAAGGCTATCCAGCTCAAAGGCACCCTCGACGTAGGGACGTTGAAGAAGGTGTTCGACGCCATCGTTGAGCGCCATGCCGTGTTTCGTACCACCTTTCATTTAAGGGATGGCCAGCCGGTACAGGTCGTCGCCGAAAAAGTCTCTATCGAATTCCCCAGGATAGACTTAAGTGAAATACCAGGCGACCAACGTCAAAGGGAGCTCGAGCGTCGCATGGTGGAGATTACTCAGCGGCCCTTTGATCTTTCCCGAGATCCTACGCTGCGGGCGGCCCTGCTAAAGTTAAACCAGGCAGAACACGTGCTGCTTCTGGTGACCCACCACATCGCCTCCGATGGCTGGTCCAGCCGCCTGCTTTTCCAAGAGATCGCAACCCTTTACGAAGCATTCGCCAATAATCTCCCCTCCTCGCTTCCGGAGCTGCCTATCCAATACGCCGACTTTGCCGTTTGGCAGCTAAACTGGCTTCAAGGCGAGGTTCTCCAATCGCAGCTCGCATACTGGAAACACCAGCTGGCCGGAGAGCTACCCATTCTTCGCCTGCCAACGGATTATCCGAGACCGGCTGTCCAGACCGACCGGGGCGCGTCGCAAACATTCGCACTATCGGGGGAACTAGCCGAATCGCTTAAGAGCCTCAGCCGACGCAACAGGGTCACCCTTTTCATGACCTTGCTGGCCACCTTTCAGACGTTGCTCTATCGCTATACATGGCAGGACGATATTGTCATCGGAGCCCCTATAGCTAACCGCATCCGGGTGGAGGTCGAGAGACTCATCGGATTCTTTGCCAACACATTGGTCTTGAGAACCGACCTTTCTGGCAATCCCTCGTTTCAGGAACTCTTAAGTCGAGTCCGCGAAGTGGCGCTCGGCGGCTACGCACACCAGGACCTGCCTTTCGAAAAGCTGGTCGAAGAAATAAATCCCGACCGGGACCTCAGCCGAAATCCACTTTTTCAGGTCATATTCAATCTTCAGAACCCGGCAAAACAAGAAATACAGCTCTCAGGTTTAGCCCTCAGTCTGCTACCGGCTCACAATGAATCAGCCAAGTTCGATCTGAGCCTATCGATCTTGGACCGAAAGGAAGGACTGACAGCAACAATTACGTACAATACCGATTTGTTTAACTCCGCCACGATCAGCCGCATGTACGGCCACTTCCAAACCCTGCTCCAAGGAATTGTCACCAACCCAGGGCAGCGACTCTCCGATCTTCCGATACTCACCGAAGCAGAAAGGCGGCAACTGCTCCTTGAGTGGAATAACAACACGAAGAATTACCCCAAAGATAAGTGCATCCACGAACTTTTCGAGGCACAGGTGGAACGATCCCCCGAGGCGGTCGCCGTGGTCTTCGAGGATCAACAACTGACTTACCGGGAATTGAATCAGCGGGCCAATCGATTGGCGCATTACCTCCAAAAACTCGGCGTGGGGCCTGAGGCCTTAGTCGGCGTTTGCATGGAGCGCTCCTTGGATATGATTGTAGACCTGCTAGCGATCCTGAAGGCAGGCGGCGCCTATGTCCCGCTGGATCCGGCTTATCCCAAGGAGCGCTTAGCCTTCATGGTGGAAGATTCTCGGGTCTCCACACTGCTCACTCAACAACCATTGCTGGACCGGCTTCCTCACTGCAAGGCGCATGTCATCTGCATGGACAAAGACTGGCAGAGGATGGCTCAAGAAAGCGAAGAAAACCCTATCGGGCGGGCAATGTCTGCGAATCTCGCCTATGTCATTTACACCTCCGGCTCCACCGGAAGACCCAAAGGAGTGATGATCGAGCACGAGAGCCTGACAAACTACCTTTCCTGGTTCAATGAGACTCCACTGGCCAAAAATTCGCTCTGGTTGCCAGCCATCACCAGACCAACATTCGATGCGTCTCTCAAGCAACTCTTCGGCCCACTCCTTAGCGGCAAATCCGTATGGATTGTCCCGGATGAAGCCGCAAGCCAACCTACTGCATTAATACAAATGATATCCACGCGCACCGGAGTGGCTTTAAATTGCGTGCCATCTTTATGGAAGGCCTTGCTCGACGCTTTGGATTCGGATCAACGGACCGCGTTGAAAAAAAGTCTCTCTTCTCTGTTTCTTGGCGGCGAACAATTGACCCGACAATTGGTCGATCGAACTTTCGCCGCTCTTCCGCACATTGAGATATGGAATCTCTATGGCCCAACCGAGACGACAGCCAACGCGACGGTTGGCCGCATAGCAGCTGAAGGCGGCATAAGCGTTGGTCGGCCTATTGCGAACACAGAGGTATATATCTTGGATTCTCATCTCCAACCTCTGCCAGTAGGCGTGCCAGGTGAATTGCACGTCGGAGGTGACGCTCTGGCGCGAGGCTATCTCAATCGTCCCGAGTTGACCGCTGAGAAATTCATTCCTCATCCTTTCAGCGACGAGTCAGGCGCGCACCTATACAAGACCGGGGATCTAGCCCGCTACCTCCCTGACGGCAACATCGAGTTTCTTGGCCGGCTCGATCACCAGGTGAAAATTCGGGGTTTTCGCGTTGAGCTAGGGGAAATTGAGACAGTGCTAAGCCAGAACCCCGCCGTTCGGGAAACTGTAGTTATGATTCGGGAGGATAATCCAGAAGACACTAGCCTGGTGGCCTACGTGGTGCCAAACCAGGAGCCTCTCCCCACAGCAAGTGAACTCTGCAGCTTCCTAAAGTCCAGGCTACCAGACTACATGCTGCCTTCTGTCTTTGTATTCCTGGACGCTCTGCCTCTCACTCCCAATGGCAAGGTGGACCGCCGGGCGCTGCCGCCCCCTGATCCGAAGAGGCCGGATTTGAGCGAGGGATTTGTGGCACCGCGCACGCCAACGGAGAAGACGATAGCCCAGATATGGGCTCAAATCCTCAAGCTCGAGCAGGTCGGTATCCATGACAACTTCTTTGACTTAGGGGGACACTCTCTACTGGCGACGCAGGTTATTTCTCGCATGCGAAGCACCATTCACGCAGATTTGCCATTACGCACCTTGTTTGAGAAACCGACTGTGGCCGGACTGGCCGAATCCGTCCTAGGAATCCAGTCGGTGGCCGATGAAGTCCAGCATTCTCATAGCAGCCCCATGAAAGAGCACGAGTGGGGCGAAGTATGACGATTAGTGAGTTTTTGTCTCATCTGCGGAGCAAAGAGATCAAGCTCTGGATCGAGGACGACAATCTCTGCTACCGCGCTCCAGTTGGCGCATTAACATCTGCTGTCGCCGCGGAGCTAGCAAAGCGAAAGACCGAAATTTTGGAGGTCCTGCGTGCGCCTAGTGTTGTTACTCTTCCCATATCGAGAACCTCACGGGATCAGAAATTGCCGCTTTCGTTTGCTCAACAAAGACTCTGGTTCCTAGATCAATTCGAGCCGGGCCCATTCTATAACATCGCCAAGGCTATGCGATTGAATGGCCCGCTGAACATGGAAGCATTGCAAAAATCGCTTGATGCCATCCTGTCGCGCCACGAGATATTGCGCACGAACATTGCCGTCATGGATGGGAACCCCACTCAAGTCATTACCGAGAGCCGTTCGATCAAGCTTTCGGTGATCGATCTGAGTCAATGGTCGAACAGGGACCACCAAGCAGAGATGCATCGTCTCGTCAATGCTGAAGCCCGACGGCCATTCAACTTGTCATCAGATTTGATGCTCCGAGTTACCTTACTGCACCTGGGCGAGAACGATCACGTCTTGCTGCTAGTCATGCACCACATTGCATCCGACGCTTGGTCCATGGGAATACTCTACCGAGAGCTTTCAGCTCTTTACCAAGCCTTCTCCACAGGGAAACCGTGTCGACTGGCGGAATTGCCCATACAGTATGCGGACTTCGCCATCTGGCAGCGGCAATGGCTCCAGGGTGAGGTCTTTGAAAAACAATTTTCTTACTGGAAGCGACAGCTCTCGGGTATCCCCGTGCTTGAACTTCCCACGGACCGACCACGACCCGCAGTACAAACCTTCCCAGGTGGCCGGCAGTCTTTGGTGCTCTCCAAAAACCTGTCCAATGCCCTCAAGGCCCTAAGCCGTAAGGAGGGAGTTACCTTCTTCATGACCTTGTTGGCAGCCTTTCAAACCCTACTACACCGCTACACGGGCCAGGAGGACATCGCTGTTGGCTCGCCGATTGCCAACCGCACCCGATCTGAGATCGAAGGACTCATTGGATTTTTTGTCAACACTCTGGTCTTAAGGACCGACCTGTCCGGAAATCCTAATTTTAGGGAACTATTGGCTCGCGTGCGCAAAGTAGCTTTAGGTGCTTACGAACACCAAGACCTACCGTTTGAAAAAATCGTGGAGGAACTAAAGCCAGAGCGAGACCTGAGCCATAACCCACTTTTCCAGATAATGTTCAGCCTTCAAAATGTGCCAAGGCAGTCCGTAGAACTGCCAGACCTCACGTTGAGGGCAGTAGACGTAACCTTCGGAACGGCAAAGTTTGATTTGACCCTCTTCATGATCGAGGAAGCAGGCTCACTGACAGCATCCTTGGCGTACAACACCGACCTTTTTAACGACGCCACAATCAGTCGTATGTTGGGCCATTTCCAGGTCTTGCTGCAGGGCATTGTCGCAAATCCAGACCGACGACTCTCCGACTTGCCCATATTGAGCCAGGCCGAGAAGCAGCGACTGCTGGTTGAGTGGAATAACACCAAGAGAGACTACCCGCAGGAT
>DASYRN010000110.1:0-22301 GCA_036004365.1 Binatia bacterium | reverse complement strand
ATATCGCCAGCATCGAGGGAGTCGCTGTGGCGTATATTCGAAAGGATGTGCCGCCCGGAATCAAAGAACCGAGAGATATCGTCAAAGCCCAGCGCTTCAGGGCTGGCGGGCTGACCGTCAATAGCGCCAAGGATGTGCGCTTCCGCCTTCAACTCGATCTCCTTGGAGCGCCCTTTCAATATGTCACCGGTTATAACTCGAACTCCGACGCGCGGCTTGCTCTAGAGCGCAATGAGATCCAATTCTTTACTGAGGGGACCCCGGCTTACCATTCCGTGGTTGCCCCCAATCTTGTTAAGACGAATGTCGTTCTCCCACTTTACCACGACGAGCTTGTCAATGCGGATGGTGAAGTCCAGTCCAGCGCGGATGCGCCCGGGATCTTGACCTACGCGCAGCTCTATCAACAGGTTCTCGGAAAACCGCCGTCGGGCGTGCTGTGGGAATCTTTGAAGGTCGTCAATATCGGGCAGGCGATGCAAAGGATCGCGGTGCTCCCTCCAGGATCTCCTCCGGAAGCGGTGGCTGAGCTCAAGCAGGCGTTTGCTGCGATGCTGAAGGATGCCTCTTTTGTGGAGGAGTTTCAAAAGGTCACAAGGACTGTTCCGCGCTACACCGTCGGCCCAGACGGGGAGAAGTTGGTCAAAAGGATCGTGCAGGCGCCGGCAGAAGTGAAGAATACGGTGCGGCAATACACAGAAGCAAAAAAGTAGTCCCGGTACGCCAGTCTTTCGTTGCCGTCACGACCGGAAGAGAAGATTTTGATGACGCGCAAGTTATTGGTCTGGTACTTCTTCTTGCAATTTCTTCCGGGGGCTTTGCCAGCCGGAGCACAGGAGCGGATCACGTTTCTCTATCCCAGCGCGGCCGGAAGCTGGGCCATGCCCATGATCGCCAAGGAAGCGAAGTATTTCGAGGAGGAGGGGTTGGCTGTGGAGTTGGTCCGGGTGGGCGGGAGCACGAGAATTGTGGCGGCGCTTATCGGCGGGAGCGGTCAATTGATTCACGCGGGGGAACCTGCCGTGGTGCCGGCGGTTGTCCAGGGGAGCGACGTGGTATTGATCGCTTCCATCAGCAGAGTGAACCGCCATCACCTCATTGGTCGCCCTGAGATCAAAGATGTGAGAGATCTCAAAGGGAAAACCGTCGGTATCACGACCTTCGGCTCTACGTCGGATTATGTGCTACGCAACATTCTGGAAAAGCACGGACTGGATCCCAGTAAGGATGTCTCTATCGTTCAGACGGGCGGGCAGCCGGAAGGCCTTGCCGCGATGGTAGCGGGGAAAATCTTCGCCCAGAGAATGTCTTTCCCCTTGCATCTCAAGGCCATTCAGCTGGGGATGAGGGAGTTGGCAGATATTCCCGCGGAGGAGAATACCGGATCGGTGATCACAACCCGGAGTTATATCGCGCAACGTCGTTCGACCGTGATCAGGTTCATGAAGGCTTTTATCCGGGGAATGCATCGATACAAGACGGACAAGGAATTTGCCAAGAAAGTTTTTTCCAAGTTCGCACAGCTGAAAGACGAGCAGATTCTCGAAGCCACTTGGCGTGAATATGCCGGAGATCTCCAGAGAGTGCCTCGGCCCACCTTGAAAGGCATTCAGCAGGTGATCGACAGTGGCGTGGGGGGAAAGAAGATAGATCTCAGGGCGGAGAGGCTCGTGGAGCTCTCGATTTTGGATGAGCTTGAGCGCAGCGGCTTTATCGATTCCGTCTACAGATAAAGAATTCGTTGTGGGCAAAAAGGATTAGGCTCGGGAGGATTCGATTAGCATGCAGGCAGAGAGCGTACCCGGCTACGAGAGAATGGCGCGCGCAGCCGAACGCATGGATACCCCGTATGACGTATGGGCATCGTCGCAGGGGATCGATGTCGTCGGGGGTTATTTTGTCGAGGATCTGTATCATCTGCCGCTCAAGTGGTGGGACCGCATGGGCGGCTACGGAGTCTTTATCAATCTTGAGGGCACCGGCTACCTGGACGACGCCTATGTCTGTGGTATCCCTGCAGGCAAGAGCCTCAACCCTCAGAGACATCTCTTCGAGGAGTTGGTGTACGTTCTTGAGGGGCGCGGCGCGACTACAGTGTGGCAGGAAAAAAATCGCAAACAGACCTTCGAGTGGCAGAGGGGAAGTTTGTTCGCGATGCCTCTTAACTGTTGGTATCAGCACTTCAACGGTCAAGGAGACAAAGAGACGCGTCTTCTTTGCGTGACTAACGCCCCGCTCGTCTTTAACCTTTTCCACAATGAAGACTTCGTCATGAACAATCCCTACAACTTTTCCGATCGTTTCCGAGGAGAGGAGGGTTATTTCGGTGGCAATGGACGTCTCTACACGGACCGCGTCTTGGAGACGAATTTCGTTTCCGATGTGATCGGAATGGAGCCCATTGTGTGGGAAGAGAGGGGGAAGGGAAACAAAACGATCTTTTTCGAGCTGGCCCAGAGCACGATGGGCGCGCATGTTTCGCAATTCCCAATTGGCATCTACAAGAAGGCGCACCGTCACGGCCCGGGCGCCCATGTTTTCATCTTGACGGGCGAAGGCTACTCCTTGCTCTGGCCCGAGGGAGAAAAGAGGATGCGCATCAACTGGAAGCCCGGCTCCGTTGTGGTTCCCCCGGAAGGCTGGTTCCATCAGCACTTCAATCCCGGAGCCGTGCCGGCCCGCTATCTGGCGCTTAAAATGCTCAGCCGCCGCTACAAACTGGTTCCAGGAAAGATTAAATCCGACGTGTCTGTTAAACAGGGAGGCATGCAAATCGAGTATGAAGACGAGGACTCTGAGATTCGGCGCATCTTCGAAGAGGAATGCGCGCGGAACGGAGTAACGGTGTCGCTGCCAAAAAGGTAACGCGGGGCGGTTGATTGGCTCCCTGAGGTGGAGTTATACTCAGGTTCGGAAAGGGACCGTTATGGAAGAAGCACAAGCCAAAAACGAAAGTTTGCTTAAGCCTATCGGGCTCATTCATGGTCACTACGAGTGTCGTTCTCTCGATCAGACCCTGCCGATTTTCACCGATCTTTTGGCTCTTGAAATCGTGAGGCGGGAAAACGGCCAGGCCATCGTGAAGCATCCCAATACGGATTGGCTCCTGATCGTGCATGAGGGAGGCGCTGATGCGCCCAACAAGCCACACACTAACCATTACGGATTTCGAGTTGCCCGTCATGAAGAGGTTGAGAAGGCCTATGATTACATCGACGGCCATAAAGGACAGTATGCCATTAAGTCCGTGACCAAGCCGCATGAGGCTCACTTCGCCTATTCTATCTACTTTAAGGAACCCGGTGGGAACGATTTAGAGATCGAGTATTACAACCCGAATGCAGCGCTGCATGGGCGCAGGATCGCCACGACCCCATGGAGGCAGCTGCTGACAGAAGAACGCTTTCCAGGAAGAGGCTATATTCCTCAAGCGATGTCTCACGGAACACTTCAGTGCGACAATAAGGAAGTGAGCGATCGCTTTTACCGAGAGGTCCTGGGACTCGACATCATCGGTGGGGGGAGGCAGTCGAGCTACATCAAGCACCCGTCGACTCCGTGGTACATTGTGGTCTTGCCCTCCAGGCGCCGCGATTATCTCGCCCCGGTCAACCGATTCACCTTGAAGCTGGCTTCCTCGGATGAGGTGCTGGAGGCGCACGAGGTGTTCAAAAAGTCCGGCAACGAGATCGGCATCAGCCACGTCGAAGACGTGCGTGGAACCGACGGGACGAAGTCATTTGTCTTCAGTGACCTGGACAAAAATTGGTGGGAGCTTACCTCTTAGCTCGCGTTAGCTTCTTTCCTTACTCCAGTTGAGTGTGAAGCCACCGGAGGATCGTGGAAAAGATCTCCGGAGAGCTTCCCATGTGCCCTCCCGGAAATAAACGTGCCGCTTTCGGCTGCCCGGTCTCAAGCAGCAGGTGAAAGTCCTCGATCGGCACCTGCTTATCCTCTTTTCCGTTGACCAGGAGCAGGGGCGCGCAGACTTGATCCAGCCAACCTTGGGTCTTGAGTGAGAGCGCCGGCATCACCTGCACCAATTCATCGAAGGTGCGCTTCCCGAAAAGATTGGCTCGCGCTTCAATGAGATCGAAAAGATACGAAGGGGCATGGCGGGATTTCTCCTGCCATTCGCGCTGAAAAAAATAGTGGATGCCACCGCCCCAGTTGACTGCAGCGCGAAGCCTTCCGTGCTCCACGTATGCCATTTTGGTCGACCAGTAACCGCCGAAGCTCGCTCCAACGGCCGCTATCCGCCTGTTATCGATCTCCGTTCTGCTGGAAAGATATTCCAAAGTTGTAGAGTATACCCGGTGCGCTTCCGGCGAGGCCAGAACAGGCGATTCGCCAGTGCCCGGGCTGTCCATCACGAAGCAGGCCCATCCCTCACGCAGGAAAGATTCAGCGAAGGAATGGCGCTCCTCCTTCCAGTTGTCGATTCCGCCCCAGTGCATGATGAGCGGCGCCGGTGTTTTCTTGGGAAACCGGAGATAGCCGGTGATTTTCTTGTCCTCGAATGGGATCGCAACCCGCTCCAAAGGCGGGTCGAAGTAGCGGGACGCGGCCAAGTACATCTCGCAGGTCTTGCGGTAAGCTTCCTTCTTCCCCGGCGAACTGGGGAAGGGATGGCGCGCGATTCCATAATAGCCATAAGCCTTGAGGTAAGCCTCCTGGGCCGAGGAGCGATCGCCTGCTCTTTCCGCTGCCCGTGCCCTCTCTTCCCATCGGGTTCCGAGGCGACTCCAGGCTTCTGCCCATGGCTCGGACTCCACGCTCTTTAACTGGACCAGCGCCTCCTCCGCCTCTTTTTTGTCGGCATGGAGAAACGGCGCCCGATGCCCGATTCGACTCTGAATGTCTGCTTTAACTTCCTCTAAACTGCGTGCGGGGCTCATCGGGTGTTACCTTGGAATTGGCTTTTGCTGTCTGACGGCCGCAATCTATTGTGTCATGAGTTGGCTGTCAAGTTGACCTCCCGCCTTCTCCATGTTATGGCGTGAGAGTCTTTACAAAAAAGTTTTTCCTGTATAGATTTCTTATTTCAATCCGGAAGAAAAAATCATGGCGCAGATTATCGACGGCAGATCCATTGCACGGGAAATTCAAAAAGAGATCAAGGAAGAAATCGAAGGGCTCAAGAGAAGATGGGGAATCGTCCCGGGGTTGGGCGTCGTGTTGGTGGGAGACGATCCGGCCTCGCATCTCTACGTAAGAAACAAGGAGAAGTCCTGCAAGGAGGTTGGAATCCGATCGGAGGAGCACTTGTTGCCCGCTTCGGTTTCAGAGAGGGAGTTGCTCTCGCTCATCCACAGCTTGAACCGGAAAAAGGAGATTCACGGGATTTTGGTTCAATTGCCGCTGCCGGCCCACATCAGCACAGAAAAAATCCTGCAAGCCGTTGTGCCGCAAAAAGACATTGACGGATTTCACCCCGTCAACCAAGGGCTTCTGTTGCAGGGCGCGCAAGGATTGAAGCCATGCACGCCCATGGGAATCATGAAACTCCTCGATTCCGTAGGTTGTGATCCAAAGGGCAAGAACGCGGTGGTGGTGGGCAGAAGCAACATTGTTGGTAAACCGGTGGCTTTGATGTTACTGGAGCGGCACGCGACGGTGACAGTTTGTCACTCGCGGACAACACACTTGAGGGACGAGGTGAGTCGAGGAGATATTTTAGTCGTCGCCGTGGGCAAAGCCGGTCTTGTTCGCGGTGATTGGATCAAGCTCGGCGCCGTCGTCATTGATGTCGGATCGAATCGGCTGCCCAGCGGCAAGTTCGTGGGCGATGTCGAGTTTGAAAGCGCCAAGGAGCGCGCGTCATGGATTTCGCCTGTTCCAGGCGGAGTCGGCCCCATGACAATCTGTATGCTTTTGTTTAACACTCTGAAAGCGGCGAAGGAATCTCTTCAGCGAGACGGTTGAGCCGAAAGGCGTGGAAGCGCAGTCCGGATCCCCAGTGCAGAGGCTTAAGAGGACTCCCCTCTATTCGGCGCATCGGCGCTTTGGGGCGAAAATGGTGGAGTTTGCGGCTTGGGAGATGCCGGTCCAATATCGAGGGGTCATCGAGGAACACTTGGCCGTGCGCGGCCGAGCCGGTCTTTTCGACGTGAGCCATATGGGAGAGGTTGAGGTTCGCGGAGCCCGTGCGCTCGAGATCTGTCAGAGGGTCACGGCCAACGATGTCTCCCGATTAAAAACAGGCCAAGCCCAGTATAGTCTGTTGCTTAATGAAAACGGCGGGATCGTTGATGATGTTGTCGTCTACCGGCTCGAGGCGGATCACTTCCTTATCTGCGTCAACGCAGCCAACACGGAGAAGGATTTTCATTGGATAAAGGAAAACGCCGGGAAGGGCGCGCAGATCGAAAACAGCAGTTCCCGTTACGTTCAGCTGGCGCTCCAAGGACCTCTGGCGAAAGTGATCTTGCAAGGCCTGACTCAAGTTGATCTCGAAGGAGTGCGACCGTTTTACTTTTCTTTTGGTGAAGTTTCATCGATTCGTTGTTTGATTTCGCGCACAGGTTATACTGGGGAAGACGGCTTTGAGCTCTATTGTGAAGCCGATCAGGGCGAGAAACTTTGGAATCAACTCATGGAAGGAGGAAGCGGTCTCGGGCTTCAACCCGCCGGGCTCGGAGCTAGAGATACCCTGCGTCTTGAGAGGGCCTTGCCGCTCTACGGTCATGAATTGCATGAGACGACGACACCCCTGGAGGCTGGCCTAGAGTGGGTGGTAAAGTTTTCCAAGGATGAATTCTTGGGTCGGGAAGCGTTGGTCAAGCAGAAGCGGGATGGGATTAGGCGCAGACTCGTCGGACTGGAATTGACTGAGCCAGGAATCGCTCGCAGCCAGTACCCGATTTTTATGCAAGATCAGGTGATCGGCGAGGTGACCAGCGGGACAAAGTCCCCCACATTAGGACGCTCCATTGCTTTAGCGTACGCGATGATCGAGCAGGCGGAGGTGGGCAATCGCATAGCGGTGGAGATCCGTGGCCGCAGAGTCGGCGCCCGAGTTGTGGCTTTGCCTTTCTATCGTCGCTGAATCAGCTAAAGAAGTTGTCAAAATCAAAGGAGGGAGACAGATGGAGTTTCCTGATGGATTAAAATATTCCAAAGAGCATGAATGGGTGCTGGTTGAAGGTAAGACCGCCACCATCGGGATCACTGAATACGCTCAGCAAGAGCTCGGTGACATTGTCTATGTGGAGCTTCCCGAAGTGGGCGAGAAAGTAGTTAAAGACGACCCCTTTGGGGCAGTGGAGTCGGTCAAGGCAGTCTCAGACATCTATGCTCCTGTCGGTGGCACCGTGCTCGAGGTGAATGATAGCTTGCCGGACGGCCCTGAGACCATCAATGACGATCCCTATGGCGATGGCTGGTTGATCAAAGTCGAGATGTCGGATACGGACGACCTCAAAGACCTTATGAGCGCGGATGAATATGCAGAGTATGTAGAGCAGCAGAAAGAGGAGGAGGACGAGGAAGAAGAAGAGGAAGAGGAGGAAGACGAGGAGGACGAAGATAAGGAATAAATATTTCTGATGCGGTACACTCCCCACACCCCTTCAGACAAGGAGCAGATGCTCCGTGCCATCGGACTAAGCCGCGTAGAAGAACTCTTCGATCATATTCCCCGGACTCTTACCGAGCGTTCCCAAATCTCGCTTCCTCCCGGCCTGAGCGAGCTGGAGGTGAAGAGAACGATGGGTAGTCTTGCGGCAAAGAATGCTACGGCGCAGGATTGGCATTTGTTTCTGGGCGGAGGCATCTATCATCATTTTATCCCGAGCGTCGTCGATGCGGTTATCTCCCGGTCGGAGTTTTCGACTTCTTATACGCCTTATCAACCCGAGGTGAGTCAGGGGACGCTTCAAGCGATCTACGAGTTTCAGACTCTTATGTGCCAACTGACGGGAATGGAGGTCGCCAATGCCGGGCTTTACGATGGCGCTTCGGCTGCTGCTGAGGCGGTTCTTATGGCGCGACGCATTCAAGAACGCAGGCGTCGAGTTTTGCTTTCTCGCTCGCTTCACCCTCAATACCGAGCGGTCATTGCAACCTATCTGAAGAATCTTGGGGGTATCGAAGTCGTAGAGGCGCCTTACTCCAACAGTGGCGCGACCGATGCCGAATTTATCTCTGCCGCCACGGATGAGCGGGCGATGTGCGTTGTGGTTGGCTATCCGAACTTTTTCGGAATCATCGAAGACTTGGCCCCTCTCCAGGCGGCCTGCGCCCGAGCTGGAAGTCTCCTTGTCACAGTGACCACCGAACCTTTATCTCTGGCGCTCTTGAGACCCCCCGGCGATTGGGGCGTGGATATCTCTGTCGGCGAAGGACAGGGTTTGGGGATCCCCATGAGTCTCGGCGGCCCTGGGTTTGGTTTCTTCGCCTGTCGGAAGAAATTTGTTCGCAGCATGCCTGGGAGATTGGTGGGGGAAACGGTGGACAGCGACGGCAGACGCGGATTTGTTCTGACTCTTTCCACCCGCGAACAGCACATCCGGCGCGAGAAAGCGACATCCAATATCTGTACGAATCAGAATCTGTGCGCCTTGGCGGCAACGGCATTCATGGCCGCATTGGGAAAAAGCGGGATGCGCCGGCTCGCCAAAATCAATGCCGGGCGAGCCCACGAGAGCAGAGATCGTTTGGTCCACGAGGCCGGGCTGGCCCCCGTTTTCTCGGGGCCTTTCTTTAACGAGTTCGTTGTCAAAGTTGAAGGGTGGCAACAGCGACAAGCCCGCTTCACTGCGAAGAAGATCGCTCCTGGGATTCCCTTGGCACGCTGGTATCCTGAACTCCAAGATAGTCTGCTGATCTGCGTAACTGAGATGAACCAGAAAGAAGAGGTCGAACAACTTGTCCAAACCTTCTCCGGGAACTAACCGCTTGCGCTCGGCGCCTCCGCTGATCTTTGAGAGCGGCTCGCCGGGGCGGAGCGGCTTTTTCTGGCCTGATGAGGAAGGTTCGATCTCGGGCTGGATTCCCAACGGCCTCCTGCGTGAGGATATTCCCGGGTTTCCAGAGCTTGGAGAGCTGGAGGTGTTGCGCCACTTCACGCGTCTCTCACAGCTGAACTTCGCCATCGAGGGACAGTTTTATCCTCTCGGCTCCTGTACGATGAAGTATAACCCTAAGGTCAACGAGGTGGTTGCGCGCCTCCCGGGATTTTCCTTGCTGCATCCTCTGACGCCGCCCGAGCTGATTCAGGGAGCCATGGAGCTCCTTTATGATTTGGAGCGGCGTCTTGCTGAGATCAGCGGTATGGATGCTGTAACCCTTCAGCCAGCGGCTGGCGCCCAGGGAGAGCTGACCGGCTTGATGGTAATCCGTGCTTTTCTGGCCGGCCAGGGAAATCCGCGCCGCAAGATCATCGTTCCGGACACGGCGCACGGCACCAACCCGGCGAGCTCCGCGCTGTGTGGCTATGATGTCGTTCAGGTTTCATCAAATGATCGGGGGATCATAGAAGCCAAGAAGGTTGCAGAGGTGATGACTGAGGAAGTGGCAGCGCTGATGCTGACCAATCCTAATACGTTGGGCCTCTTTGAAAAAAATATCCGGGAGATCGCCGATGTTGTTCATCAAAAGGGCGGACTGGTTTACTTGGATGGGGCCAATCTCAATGCCCTGATGGGGATCGCGAAGCCCGGCGACATGGGGGTCGATGTCCTCCACATCAACCTTCACAAAACTTTTTCTACCCCGCACGGCGGAGGAGGACCCGGGGCCGGCCCCGTTGGGGTCAAAGCGGTTCTTGGGGATTACCTGCCGATACCCAGAATCGTGAGAAAGGACGATCATTTTGAATTAGAGGAAGCGTGTCCCAAGTCCATCGGCCGAGTGCGATCCTTTTTCGGCAACTTCGGCATTCTCGTGCGGGCCTATACCTATATTATTTCGCTGGGCTCCGACGGTCTGGAAGAGACGAGCCGTATGGCTCTTCTGAACGCTAATTATTTGAGGAAGAGACTCGAAGGCACGTTCCATCTCGCCTACAGCGAGCCTTGCATGCATGAGTGCATCTTCACCGATCGCATCCAGCAGAAGCAGGGGGTTACTACCTTAGATATCGCCAAGCGGCTCTTGGATTACGGGTTTCATCCACCCACCATTTATTTCCCTTTGGTCGTTGCCGGCGCGCTCATGATCGAACCGACCGAAACTGAAAGCCGGGAAACTTTGGATGCGTTCGCCGAAGCGATGCTCTCGATCGCGCGCGAGGCCAAGGAAAATCCTCAGCTCGTCAAGACCGCTCCGCATTCGACGCCCGTCGGCCGACTCGACGAAGCGCGGGCGGCCAGAAAACCTGTGTTGAGATGGGAACCGCTTAAGGATTGAAAGACGTTCTTTCTTTAGTCGGACCGTTTGAGAAGTCTCTCTATCTCTCGCTTTAACTCGGAAGGCCAAAACGGCTTAGACCGATAGCCATCGCAACCGCTGTCTAAACACAATTTTTGATCAGAAGGCATCGCTCTGGCGGTTATGGCTAAGCTACGGCAATGATGCAGGGAGCCTGACTTCCGGCATTCACGGCACGAAACCGTATTTCACGCGATTGTCGTGATATTCGAAGCTGGCCAGAATATCCAGACGGGCCTTGCCGATCCAGGGAGGGATGGGATGGAATGGAGAGGCGGCGCGCACCGCCCGGAGTGCCTCGTCATCTAGAACGGCGAATCCGGAGGAGCGAATCAAGCGGGTCCGTTCCAAACCGCCATTCCCTAAAACTGTAAATTGTAGAATCAGGATTCCTTGCAAGCCCTGGCGCAGGGCGGGCTCCGGATATTGCCACTCAATTTCTATCGCGCGTTTGATACTGTCAAAGTAAGAGATGTACTTAGGCTCTCGAGTGTCTAGCCGAATCGGACCTTCGGCATCGTTTGCGCCGCCTCGGCCGGAGGAAGCCACAGGGGGTAGCAGTTCCTTTAGCCTGGGCAGAGGGCGCTGGACGATTGTTTTTTCCTGAGGTCGTTCCCGGATTTCGTAAGAGTCGTCCGGGATCGTCTCTCTTCTAGGTGGCGCTTTTGCAGGCTGCTCTGTCGCCTCGGGTAAGCGGCTCGATTTTCTCGCCAATAGAGGGGTCGACTTTGAGGGCCGTGTCCTAGCCGCTTTGGTGCTCTTGCTCGGGTTCTCCGGAATGTTTTTCTCGGTCGAAGGAAGAAGCGATACGGGGACCAAGTCGTTTCTCCCCTCAAGTTCTGGGGCTTTAGGCCCTAAGAGAAGTAAAGAAATGTGAAGGAAAGTGGAAAGGAGAACGAAGGGAACTAAAGAGCCGCGCGAATAATACACGACAACGATTGTAGCCCACGAGGCTCCCCCCGGCAAGCGCATGGTTGCAAGCACAAGCGGGGATGGACTAGAATCCTCTTTATGTTTGGTTTTGGAATCGGAGAGCTTGTCATCGTCCTTTTGATCGTCCTTCTCCTGTTCGGGCGGAGACTTCCTGATCTTGGCGAAGGCCTGGGTCGAGCCATCCGTAATTTTCGCAAGTCTTTTAGAGAGCCTGATGAAATTGACGTGACTCCGAAAGAGAAAGAGGAGCGGCGAGAAAAGACCCCCTAAGTGAAGTGGTCGGTCGATAGGACTCGACAACTAAAGTACTTAATTTCCCTGGAGGGTCTAAAGAATACGATTGCAAAAGTTATCGACTCTTCTGGAGCGATTTCGAATCGCTTGAGAGGCGGGAGCTTCTGGATATCCGATATCTCTTGAGCGGTCATGCCGCGAATAATCTTTGAAGAGATCGCGTTGCCCACCCAGATAGTTTGCCGTTCGATCTCTTTTCCGTCTGCATTGTAGATATTTCCTTCCAATTGAATCCCACGTACGCCTATAGGGTTGTGGTTGAGTGCCGCACCTGATATCAGAAAGACTTCCCGATTTCCCGGGATCGGTTGAAAACTGGGGCGGGAAAGCTTCACATCAATCCCGAGCCGCAGGTGATTATTCTTGAATACCGACGAGCCCAGCCAAGGAATGGCTTTCAGGAAAGGCTCCACGGTCTGCGGGCGGGCTTGGTTGATGAATGTGAGAACGGAGTAAAAGAGAAGGAGACAGCAAAAAAGGCTCATATAGGGCAAGACCGAGAGGGGATTTTCTTGCTTGCGGCTGTCGGCCATGAGCATTTCTGTTTCTTCGGAAGCAGAGCCGCGCGGTTTCGTAGCTGCCCCGAAATCAGTGGCGACTTCACGGGAAGTCGCATCAACGGAATGGGGCCGCCTTTCCTGAGGAATCTCAAAGGACTTTTCTTCTGCGGGACGAGACGAGCTTGGGGACCCAGCCTCTCCGCTGCTGGGGTTCACATCCTCCGGCGGATGATGGTTGTCGGCCACCCGCCACGGCTGGTTTTGGTTTTGAGCCTCATCCAAGCTGAGGTTATCCCGTGCTGGAAAGGACGGCTCTTCGGTCTGTAATGGCTGAGATTCCAGCGTGTCCTGCCGCGGATTCCTTACGGCTTGGGTTTCCTTAGGGTCGGGAAATCTGAAGTCGGCCTTGTCACGACTTTCCTTCTCCGGCTTCCCTGGAGAAGAAGGGAAGGAAAAAGTCAACTCGCGGTTTTCTTCGTCATTCTGTTTTCGGCTAGCAGTCGTGGCATTGGAGGTTTCGCGTGACCAACTTGGAGCAGCTTTTGATCCTATCACAAAAATATGCCTGCACCGGGAGCAACGGAACGTGGGATTGGGAATCTTGACTGCGTTGTCATCGACCCGGTAGGTGGTTCGACAACTGGGACACTGAACCAGCATTGAATCTTAGTGCCTTCTGGCGAGCGAGTCTAGCCCGAGTGGTTTCACGAATAAGCACTATTGTAAGCTAATTAGCGAAAAATTCAACATTTTTTTGCTTGTCGGTGTCAAAAAGGTTGAATAAGTTCTCTTCCCTAACGTCGAATGAGCATAAGGGCCGCTGTGGAGCTTAGCGACTGGGAGCTTGTGCAAAGGTGCCAGGCGGGCGAAATCGAGGCGTTCCAGGAGCTGGTAGCCAGATACCACCACAAGGTATTCGTGGTGATCTTGGGGATATTGAATCACCGGGAGGATGCCCAGGAGGTTGCCCAGGAGACCTTCTTTCGAGCCTACAAAAAGATCAGGGGCTTTAGAGGCGGGTCGGCTTTTTATACTTGGCTTTACCGGATTGCCGTGAATCTCTCCATTGATTTTCAACGACGTCAAAAGCGCAATCCAATGGAGTTCAGGGAATCCTTGGATGATGTGGCGGAAAGACAAGAGGAGTCGGGTCGAGATCCTTTCCAGAACCTCCAAGATAAGGAGATCGGAAAACGTCTCTTAGCGGCCATCAAAGAATTGACGCCCGACCATAGAGCGGTCATCGTTATGAGGGCCGTTGAAGGTCTTTCTTATAAAGATATCAGCCGCATTCTGGGCTGTTCAGAAGGTACGGTCATGAGCCGGCTCCATTATGCGCGGAAGAAATTGCAGGAAAAGTTAGGTCCGTTTTTATGAAAACGCAATGTGAAGAAATTGAAAAGTTGATTGGGGCATTCCTAGACCAAGAGCTCAGCCAGTTCGAGGCGGAGCGGGTCCAGAGCCATATGCAGGGATGCCCTGTGTGTTCCAAGGAAAAGGAAGAGTTGGAACATCTCCACGGCTCTTTGAAAGGCCTCTTTGAGGCCAGGGCATCGGGATTGGCCTTTGAGCCGTTTTGGCGCGAAGTTCACAGACGGATATCCGAGCAAAAGCCCTGGTATGTGGACCTGTGGGATGGGTTCCGCTTGAACTTTCATTCTCCCAGATTGACGTGGACAATCCCTGTCGTCATTGCGGTCCTCTTGGCTGTTCTGTCTCTGGAACAGTTCGTTCCAGGCTGGGGTTTGATGCCCCATAGGAATAATGTCGCGGCTGTTGAGTCAATCGATAGCCATGGCTTGAACGTCGCGGTCTTGCGCGAGTCGAAAACCAAGACGACCGTTATCTGGCTGTTCCAGAGTCAGGAAGGAGAAGATGAATCTTCTGAGGAACCTAGTTCGAGCGACAATACTTTTTAGTCTGGGCTCGGCTCTTTCCGTGCTCTATCTCGAAGCGGCGGAGAAGGGCCAGCAGATTGTCCAGTTGAGCATCGGAACTATTCTCGCAAGCAACGAAACGGATAACTTCGATCCGAAACTTTCCAAACTGAAGAGTCAGCTCGAAGTGATCAAATACCGCTCCTACCGTTTGATCCGGGAGGACATTCAAAAGCTGAACTGGCAATCAAGCGCCACATTTGATATCCCCGGCGGGCGCTCTCTCATCGTTACCCCTGAAGAGTATCGCAATGATCGGCTGTTTTTAAAGGTGCGGCTCCTGGAAGGTGAGAAGCCTCTTTTGGATACGAGGGTGAGCTTGCGGAACCGCGGCAACTTTCTTTTGGGTGGGCCACCTCATGAAGGGGGCGTCCTGATTCTCTCGATCTCGGCTATGACCCAGTGACAGCCGGTCCAACAAACCTCGCCTAACTTCGTTTATCGCCCCTCGCTCTCCCTGCGGCGTACCACACTTAAGTACGCCGCAGTTGCCTCGGGGCTTGCGCCTCGTTATGCTTGTTTCTTGGCCCGGCACACTGCCTGCTTGGTTTGGCAAAAAGTTCAGACAGAAGCGATTTACTCGATCACGTTCTTTTCAATCGGCTCAACAATGACTCCTTTTTCCTTGAGCCAGCCGATCGCCCTGGCGACTTCCTCTCTTTCCCCGTCGATCTCGAGCGCGACCAATCCCATTTCTGACGTCACCGTAGAGCCTCGGATGTTAAAAAGGATGTCGAATTTTTTCGCCAGCAAGCAAACTAGCGGTTCTTTGACCAGCTCTTTGGGGAAGGTGAGATAGACCCGCTCGCAGACTTTTTCTTTTCTTTGTTTCGCCATCCGCTTCAAATAGAAAAATTCAGATTGCCGACCGACATCCTTTCGCGCCAGCCGATCCATAGGTTCGTGCTGAGATATTTGTCGCCGAAGTCCGGGAAAATCGTCACCAGAGTTCCGGAGCGCAGCTTTCTGGCGACCTGAATGGCAGCATGCATGGCGGCGCCGGAGGATTGTCCGACCAGGATGCCCTCTTCCTGACTGAGTCGGTAAACCATGGCATAAGCGTCTTCCGTGGAGACGGAGATTTTCTCGTCGAGCTCCCGGTCGTGATAGATGCCGGGAACGATAGAACTCGCCATGTGCTTCAGCCCTTCCAGGCCATGGAGAGCATCGTCCGGCTCGACTGCGATGACTCGGATCTTCGGATTTTTTTCCTTGAGGAAGCGCCCTGTCCCCATGATCGTTCCCCCAGTTCCAATTCCGGCGATGAAGTGAGTTATCTCCGCTTGAGTCTGCCGGTATATCTCCGGGCCGGTGGTTTCGTAATGGGCCTGAGGATTCATAGGGTTGAAGTATTGATCGGGTTTGAAGTATTTTTCCGGGTCTTGCTCGAGGATTCTACCGCATAGACGGATCGCGCCATCGGAGCCTTCCAGCGGGTCGCTGTAAGTAACTTTAGCTCCGAAGGCGCCGATAATCCGCTTCCGTTCAATACTGACGTTCGAAGGCATGACCAGTTCCACGGGATATCCTAGGACCGCTCCGATCATGGCCAAAGCGATGCCGGTGTTCCCCGATGTCGAATCGATGATGGTTTTTCCTTTTGCTAATTTTCCGGATTCAATCCCGTCTTGAATCATTCTAAGAGCGGCTCGGTCCTTAACCGAGCCGCCGGGATTAATACCCTCCAGCTTGGCAAAGATCTTCACCCCACGTGAAAGTCCGTGAGGGATCTTCCGGATCTCTACCAGAGGCGTCTCTCCGATCAGCTCGAGAACGGAACCCAACCTCCGGGGTTCCGCGGGGCTTTCGGGGATGATCCTATGGGCTGGAGTTGATTGGGCCATGGCGTGCTGTTAGTTCCCGCCCGCGATGGCTGGGACGATCGATATGTTGTCTCCCTCCTTGAGAGAGGTTTCGAGGTTTTGGAGAAAACGTATGTCATCGCCGTTGACGTAAACATTCACAAACCTGCGGATCTTTCCATTTTCGTCACAAATCCGCTCCTTGATCCCAGGAAATTTCCGTTCCAGGTCTTCGACCAAAACGCGTACGGTATTCCCCTGAGCGTTCACCTCATCAGCTCCATTGGTGAACTTGCGAAGGGGAGTAGGCACACGGACACGTACCAGCATAATTCAACCTCCTTGTCCCATCTTGGGTTGCCGATTTTGGATTCCGATCTAATCTAAGACCCGAAATCTAAAATCGAAAATCGTACCAGATACCTTTCTATAGATCTTCCCCGACAACCTTTCAAGGCGTTCAGCAAGAGACCGTTCACGAAGTGGAATGTTTTTACCGCTCGCCAGCCAAAGCTTTGCCGCGGGAAGGTTCGTTGAATTCGAGATAAAGCTGATCAAAGTCTCTTAGGTTTGCCTGGATGGTAAAGGGTTTTTCCACACTATTCGCGACCACTTCGAGAGTCTTGTAACCGTTACCCGTGACGCTGATGACGATCGACTCGTCGCGGGGGATCCTTCCCTGTTGGATCAGTTTTTTCGTTACCGCCACTTCGGTCCCTCCCGCAGGCTCGGTAAAAATTCCCTCGGTGCGCGCGAGGAGTTTGATAGCGTCGAGAATCTCCTGATCGGTCACGCTCTCTCCCCAGCCTCCCGATTCCTTGATTGCTTGGAGCACGTAGTAACCATCTGCCGGGTTGCCTATCGCGATTGAACTTGCGATCGTGTTGGGTTTTACCGGGCTGATGAGGTCTGTCCCTTTCTTCAAGGCTTGGATGATGGGAGCACAGCCACTGGCCTGGGCCGAATAGATCTTGCACTCGCCGTCCTCGATCAATCCTACCTGTTTGAATTCCTTGAAGGCTTTGGCAATCTTGGGAAGAATTGTTCCGCCGGCGGAGGCGACCACAACGTGGCGCGGGAGCTTCCAGCCCAATTGCTCGGCGATCTCGAAGCCGTGGGTCTTGGCGCCCTCGGCATAGTAGGGCCTAAGGTTGACGTTGACGAAAGCCCAGCCGTACTTATCGGCGATTTCACTGCAGAGTCGGTTGACATCATCATAGTTTCCTTTGATGGAGATGGTGCGGGGGCCATAAATCGCCGAACCGATGATCTTTCCCTGCTCCAAACCGTCGGGA
Organism: Binatia bacterium; assembly: GCA_036004365.1. Taxonomy (GTDB): domain Bacteria; phylum Desulfobacterota; class Binatia; order UBA9968; family UBA9968; genus DP-36. The sequence continues at coordinate 5,169 of DASYRN010000110.1, read as the reverse complement.
ATAAATACGTAGCAGTTCAGACCGGCTCTGGCCGCATGGGCGGCTACGGCATTGGCAAGGTTTCCCGTGGATGCGCAGGAGACGGTATCGAAGCCGAACTCGATAGCTTTAGATACAGCCACGGAAACCACGCGGTCCTTGTACGAAAATGTAGGGTGATTAACCGAATCATCTTTAATGTAGAGCTCTTTGACACCCAAAGCCTCTGCCAGCCTGTTAGCACGAATAAGAGGAGTAAAGCCCGAGTAGTGCCCAGCTTGCGGGTCTCCGTCGATGGGAAGAAGCTCTCTATAGCGCCAGAGATTTCTAGGCCGCGAGAGAATTTTTTCCCGGCTGATCGACTTTTTGATGCGGTCGTAATCATACACGACTTCGAGCGGACCGAAGCAGGTCTCGCACACGTGCAGGGGTTTCTTCGGGTATTCCTGGTCGCACTCTCTACATTGAAGTCCTTTGACGAAACTCATGGGAATTTCCTTTCTGTTCTTAGGCTATCGAGGTTATTTTTAAATCTTCCTTGTCTTTTCCACAGGCTTTGCACCGAGGATTGCGCTGAACCTCTATCGTGCGAAATTTGACCGCCTTCGCGTCGTAGATGAGCAGCCGATCGACCAAAAGCTCCTCTTCCATACCGGCAAGATATTTGACGGCCTCCGTGGCTTGAATCGACCCGATCGTTCCTGCAATGGCTCCCAGGATTCCGGCTTGCTGGCAATTCCATATTTCTCCTGGAGCGGGCGGTTCGTTAAAAAGACAGCGATAACAGGCGGATTTTTCTGGAATCACGGTCATGGTCTGACCTTGGAGCCGCACGATCCCGGCGTGAGAAAAAGGTTTTCCCAAGCTCACCGCGGTAGCGTTGATAAGAAATTTGGTGGTGAAATTGTCGCTGCCGTCAATAATGAAATCGTAAGAAGCCAGAATTTCCGAAGCGTTGTCCTCGCTCAGGCGAATCGGATAGGTCAGGATCTCGACATCCGGGTTGAGCCGATGGAGTTTTTCTTTTGCCGACTCCACTTTGAGATGGCCGATATCAGGTGTTGAATGAAGAATCTGTCGCTGCAGGTTTGAAAGCTCCACCTGGTCGCTATCCACAAGACCCAGAGTTCCTACTCCCGCGGCTGCCAAATAGAAAGCCGCTGGCGAACCAAGGCCCCCCGCGCCGATGACTAAGACTCGTGCCTGGAGCAGGCGGATCTGCGTTTTGCCGCCCAGCTCTGGAATCATGATTTGGCGGCTGTACCGCTCAATTTGCTCGGATGTAAGACGAAGAGTCATCTTTTGTCGTCAACTGAAATTTGAGGCCGAGCAAAAAGGTCCCAGTTACAAGGCGTGCGAGAAACCGACGAACGGAGCCGTACTTAAGTAGTACGTTGTAGCGAGTCGGTCGAGCGCAACGCAGTAAATGGGCCTTTTTCATCGGACGAGAGCCAAAAAAAAACCCCTTCCCGTTGGATAAGAAGAGGTTTTTGCCTCGCCTTATCTTTCCCCGCTCAAGGCGGGGTAGGAGTTAGCACCAGCGTTCCATTTTTCATGGAACCGGTTGCTGTGGCTTCGAAGGGCCGATCCCTCCACCACTCTGGATAAGGTACTATCGGCGAACTTAACGTACTCCCGCTAAGGTGTCAAGGGGTGGAAAAAGACGTCCAATAGTGTTATCGGTCTTCCCTTAACTTTAGAAGCTACTGGGAGAAAGTGATGGGTCTCACACAAGAGGTGGTAACTTTTGTTGCTAAAACCGGCTACAAAGATGTTCCTCAGGAAGTGATTCGCCTGGCCCAGGGATTTGTTTTGGATGGTCTGGGCGTCGCTCTAGCCGGATCCACGGAAGAGGGCTCGCGGATACTTCAAGCCCATGTCCGTCAGATGGGAGGAAAGGGGGAGGCAACCGTTTTCGGTAGTGGTTTTATGGTGCCAGCCGCGAAGGCCGCTTTGCTAAATGGGGCTGCCGGCCATGCAATGGATTATGATGATACCCAGCTTTCAACTTCCAAAGAAGGGGTCTACGGGCTCCTGACACATCCTACGGTTCCTGTTCTGTCAGCTGCCTTGGCTATCGGAGAGAAACTCAGGGTATCGGGCAAAGATCTCCTTTTTGCATATATTTTAGGGGTAGAGGTGGAGTGCCGGATTGCAGACGCCATCAATCCGCGTCACTACCAATCCGGGTTTCATTCGACGGCGACCATAGGGGGACTTGGGGCCGTGGCGGCCGTAGGCAAACTCTTGCATCTAGGGGAGGAGCCGTTGGCTCGCGCATTGGGAATAGCTGCCAGTATGTCTGGCGGACTTCGAGAGAACTTTGGCACCATGACCAAACCCTTCCATGCGGGACGCGCAGCAGAGACCGGAGTCACCGCGGCTCAACTGGCGGAGAAAGGTTTTACTTCGGCTCGCAATATCCTCGAGGCGAAGAGAGGTTTTTTTAACGCCATGGCCGGGGGTTACGACGAAGCGAAGATTTCTGGCCGCTTGGGACGTCCCTATTTCCTGCAGGAGCCCGGAATCTCGATCAAACCGTATCCTTCGGGCTCTCTTTCCCATCCCGCTCAAGATGTTATCTTGGATCTGGTCAAAAAACATGATCTCCGGGCCGGCGACATTGAGGCGATCGAAGTGGGGACCAACTCCAACGTCCCGAATGCGCTGATCTATCCGATGCCGAAAACCGCACTTGAAGGAAAATTCAGCATTCCGTTCTGCATGGCCATAGCCGTTTTAGATCGCAAGGCCGGTATCGTCCAGTTCCGCGACCGGAAGGTTCGCGATCCGAGGGTTGTGGAACTGATGAAGCGGGTGACGCTTTATGTCGATGATGAGCTCGAAGCCCTGGGTTACGATCAGGTGCGCTCTCGCGTGCGGGTGAAATTGAAAAACGAAGAAATTATCGAGGGAAGGGCGGATGTGGCGAGTGGCCATCCCCTGAAGCCGATGAGTTGGGCGGAGATTGGAGAAAAGTTCCGCGACTGTGCTCGATTGGTCCTTTCTCGAAAGAATACGGAGGAAGCCATTGAAATCGTCGCCAATCTGGACCGTATGAGAAGTATTTCATCCTTGCTTCGTGTTATTGCTGGAGGGGAGGTTAAGAGCCGAGAAAGCAGAACCAGCGTGAAGATAAGGGCTAGGAGTAAAAAGTGGAGCGCTATTCGGAGGCCATAGCGGGATTTCTCGACAAGCTCACGCTCGATTCCATTCCCCCAGACGTAGGGCGTAAAGCGAAACTTGTTTTCCTTGACACCTTGGGGGTCGCGCTGGCCTCCTCGACCATGGATTTCGGCCGCATGGTTCTCGATGTGGCACGGGAACTGGGTGGATCTCCTCATAGCCGTCTCTTGGGATCATCCGATAAGGTAGCCGCGGCGAACGCGGTCTTGGCGAATGGCACGTTGGCCCATGGCCTCGATTACGACGATACGTTGGAAGAAGCCATCGTCCATACGGGATGCTGCGCGGCGGTCACCGCCTTAGCCGTGGGGGAGGAGGTAAAAGCGAGTGGGAAAGAGGTGCTGGAGGCGACCGTAGCGGGAATCGAAGTTCTATGCAAGGTGGGTTTGGTGGCTCCGGGAAAATTTCATGCCCGCGGGTTTCATCCCACAGCTCTTTGCTCTACCTTTGGTGCGGCCGCTGCCGCAGGCAAGTTGTATGGTTTGAAGAGCGAGCAATGGGTGAACGCTTTCGGCATTTGCGGCAGCCAAAGTTCGGGTATCATCGAATATCTGGCCGACGGCACATGGAGCAAGAGGCTCCATCCCGGTTGGTCGTCTCATGGAGGCATTGTCGCGGTGCTTTTGGCTGCCAAGGGATTCCGTGGCCCGGCCTCGGTCTTTGAGGGGAAGCATGGCTTTTTCCGCGCGTTCGGCGGAGACGGGACATTGCGGTTAGAAAGGTTGAATGAGCTGGGGAAGATCTGGGAGATTCCCCGCATCGCTTTTAAGTCCTATCCTTGCGGTTCCATCTCTCATCCCTATATGGATTGCGCTCTCAAGTTGAGGGAGAAGCATCCTATCCGGCCCAGTGAAATTGAGGAAGTCATCTGCAGGACTGCCGAAGGGCCGGTGCACCGTCTTTGGGAACCTCTCAAAGAAAAGCAGCGACCCTCGAGCTCTTACGGCGCGAAGTTCAGCTTGCCGTACAGCGTCGCCGCTGTGTTAATCCGAGGCCGCGCCGGCTTAGAGGAGTTTTCCGACGAGGCGATCAAGGATCCTGAGATTCTTTCCTTGGCCGCCAAGGTGCGTTATGAGTTGGATCCGACCATCGACTACCCCCGTCACTTCTCCGGCCATGTTATGATAAGATTGAAAAGTGGCGGGGTTTTCGAGGAAAACCAACCTTACCCGCGCGGAGGGTTGGAGTTTCCGCTGCCCCCAGAAGAGATCGAGGAGAAGTTCCGTGCGAACGCGGGAATGGCTTTGCCCGACCAGAAAATTGAAAAAATTGTTGCTTTGGTAAACCGCTTAGAGGAGTTTCCCTCCATTGCGGAGCTGTCTTATCTGCTGGCGCCGTAAAACTAGTGATAGAGTTGTAAATGGCAGAAAGGAGAACCAAATGAAAAAAATAGTCTGCTACGCAGCGATTGTCCTATGGGCTTCCTGGGTTGCTACAGCGTTGGGCCAAGAGATTGAAGCGGCCAGAAAGGAGGCGAAGTTGGTCTGGTACACCTCGCTCGCTCTCCCTTCCTCCACGATGCTCGCTCACCTTTTTATGGACAAGTACAAGGGGATCGAAGTAGAGGTTCATAGGAGCGGTTCCCAGCGCGTTCTTCAGAGAGCGATGCAAGAGGTATCCGCCGGAATAAAAAATTTCGATGTGATTCATACCTCCGATGCCGGCCATTTCGTCCTGCTCAAAGACAAGGGGCTGCTGATGAAATATGTTCCCAAAGGAACGGAAAGCTTTCCCGCGGGATTCAAAGACAATGAAGGATTCTATTATGGCATGCGCGCGACTCTCTCGGTCATAGCTTACAACCCCAAGTTGGTTTCCGACAAAGAGGCGCCTAAGACATGGAAAGAGCTCTTAGACGCGAAATGGAAAGGCAAGCAGGTGACCGCCCATCCTGGCTACAGCGGCATCATCCTGACGCATGTCGTCGCATTGGTGAATCAATATGGCTGGGAGTACTTTAAAGAGCTCGCCAAAAACAAGCTCCATATAGTCCAGTCGGCAAAC